>JBBRUB010000271.1:0-5653 GCA_038248175.1 Cytophagales bacterium
CTGATGACCCGCGTGGCCGACAATCAGGCATCGGCGGTGTTGCAGCGGGCGTTGGTGGCCGATTTTCCGAACGTCTCGGCCATCGACCTCGGGCTGATTCTGAAAACGATTGACGAGATTTTGGGGCAGATTTCGTTCGTAATCCGGTTCATGGCCCTGTTCAGCATTCTGACGGGTTTGCTGGTGCTGGCGAGTTCGGTAGTCATCAGCAAGTTTCAGCGGCTGCGCGAGAGCGTGTTACTCCGAACGCTGGGTGCAAGCCGCAACCAAATTTTGCGCATTACCGCGCTGGAATACGGTTTGCTGGGTCTGCTATCGGCCCTGTCGGGGATATTGCTATCGCTAATTGGTACATGGGCGTTGGCGTACTACGTCTTCGAGGTACCCTACCGTCCCGACCCTGTACCGCTGTTGATTGTGGCCGGAGTAGTAACGGGTCTGACCGTACTGATTGGCTTATTCAACAGCCGCGACGTCCTGACGCGCCCCCCGCTGGAGGTTCTGCGCAGCGAGGTGTAACTATCAAATTAATTTGACTTTAGGTGGGTTTGGAAACAACTGTTTCGATATCCAACTCCTGCTTGAGCTGAGCCACCGTTTTCAACAACTCATCTATACCGTCCCGTAATACCTGCGTGAGTGGCTCAACCTGCCGACGGGTGTAGAGCGAAATGGGTAACCCCTGCTGGTGCAGGCTGTATTTGGCAATGGTTGGGTAGGCCGCATGTACCAAATCCATGCATCCGGTGAAGAATTGCTGTAGCCGCGTCACGTCATCCTGACGGGATACATCATCGAAATGGGCACACAGCCACGTAACGAGTTCCGGGAAAATGTTGCCCTGAATACAACACAAGCCAGCCGCCCCTGCCCGTAACGACGACACGGCATTAACCATATACGCATCGTACAGGCCAAAATTGTATCCGGTTGCTACTTCCAGTCGGCGGCTTACTTCGTGGGCATCTAAGCTGGTATCTTTATGATAAATCAGCCGCCCCGTAGGGAGTAAATTGGCCAGCATGTCACTACTAATGAGTCGCTTGTAGGGTGCCGGGCATTCGTACATACCCAGCGGAATACCTTCGGTCAGATCCATTAACTGGTGCATCCGCTCCAGTAAAACGGCATCGCTCTCGTCCGCACTCACCAACTGACTTGAGATGACAATAACGGCCTGAACGCCAGTGCCGTAGATATGTTTGACAAAGTCGGCCTGTTGCTCAACCGGCCCGCCAAACGTACCCGTCGCCACCACCGGTACCTGCCCGCCCGCCCGCTTCACCACTTGTTTCGTTACGGATAGCCGCTCTGCATCGGTCAGTTCATACATCTCGCTCGACAGGCAGTTGGCAAACAAACCGGCGGCTCCCGATTCGAGGTAAAAATCTGTCAGGCGGTCCAGCCCCGGTACGTCGATAGCCCCCGATTCCTGAAAAGGCGTGAGCATAACGGGAATAAATCCCTTTGGTAATGGGGCAGACACGTGGGTGGCGGGCGTCATAAGTCTGTACTAAAAAAGAGAATGAGCAACGGAAATCAGTTCGTAACGCGTTGGGTGGTTGGCTTTATCGGCTCTGGCGGTTCGGTACCAGTCCGTATTTTGGTAAGCAGCAGACCGGTCAGAAAAATGGTGAGCGTACCCACCACCATCGTCATATTCTGATTGAGCGGGTTGCGCAAATAACCGTACATATCGGGCAACTGCACCGAAAATGTTAGCCAGATAATCATCAGCACCCCGATGACCGTAGCCGTAAAGGCTTCGGCGTTGCCGGTTTGGCGGGAGATAATGCCCAGCAGAAATAACCCCAGCATACCACCGGCAAAAATACCCGACAGCAGCCACCAGATGTCCAGTACGCTTTTTACGCCAATCATGGCAATACCCGTCAGCATTCCCAGCATACCAAAGCAGGTTGTGGCAATGTACAGCAGCCGCAGGGAGTTTTTCGGGGTTAAATTCGGGTTGATGTACCGCTGGTAAATATCCACCGAAAACACCGTAGCCGACGCGTTCATACCCGAACTGATGGTACTCATGGCCGCCGACATGATAGCCGCCACAATCAGGCCCAGCAAACCGGCGGGTACTTTGTTGACCATAAAATGGGGCATCACTTTGTCGCCGATGTCAGCCACGCTGAGCGTACCGGCCAACTGCCGGATAGCCGCCTGACTGCCGTTGGGCAGCCGCTCGGCAGCTACCTGAAACCGGACGGCGTTCAGTAAATCGGGATTGGTCTGGTAGTAGGCGTAGAGAGCCGAACCAATAAAGAAAAACAGCAGCGAGATAGGTACGTAAAGATACACGCACAGCCACACCGACCGGGCAGCTTCGCGGCTGGACGTCGTTGTGTGGTACCGCTGCACGTAGTTCTGATCCATACCGAAGTTGTTGAGGTTCATAAAGAAGCCGTATAGCAGCACCACCCAGAACGTGGGCTGGGTGAAATCGGGCGCGAAACTGCCGAGGCTGAATTTATGGTCTGCCTGTCCAATACTCAGAATATGACTCATACCACCGGACAGACCCCGCACTACAAGCCACAGGATAATCAGCGCACCCGCCGTTTTGACCACCCCCTGCACCACCTCCGTCCAGATAACGGCCTCCATGCCGCCCAGCACAGTATAGATGATGATGCAGCTGCCCACTACCAGCATGATGGTGGCCATATCGTAGCCGGTCAGGGCCTGTAAACTCAGCGCGATACCAAAGAAAATGGACCCCATGCGGGCCAGTTGGGTGAACAGGAAGCAGATTACGGCGTAGGTTCTGGCCCAGGGACCAAAGCGGTGTTCGAGGTGCGTATAGGCCGACACTTCGCCGGTGTGGCGGTAAAACGGCACAAAATAGCGGGTAGCAACCCAGGCCGCCAGCGGCATCGACAAACTGAATACGAACGAGTTCCAGTTGGCCCCGAAGGCTTTGCCTGGTACGCCCAAAAACGTATTGCTGCTCAGAAACGTAGCATAGAGCGACATACCAATGGCCCAGCCCGGAATCCGGCCCGACGCAGTAGTGAACTGCGCAGCATTATTTGTCTTCCGGGAGAAATAAACACCAACGGCAATCATAGCGACCAGATAGCCGATAATAACCAGCAGGTCGATAACGGGCAGGGTTTTCATAGCTTAGTTTCCGACTTTATTGTTCGCACGTAACTGATGCATGATGAACAGGCTGCCAACCCAAATTCTACTCAATACCCGCCAAAGTACTTTCGCAAACCCCACTCGATGGACGCCAGCGCAAGGATGACGAAGAACAGCCATTTCCAGTTGATAATCTGGTTCATCTCCTCGGTACTGCTCAGGCGAGCGGGGCGGGGCTGTTCAATCAGTTTTTTCACCAGCGCGTCCACATTATTGGGGCTGTAAAACTGCCCGCCGGTTTGCTGGGAAAGCTGCCGCAACAGGCCATGATCGGCGGTGGTGTTGAGGGCTTCCAGTTGCAGGTCGCGCACCACAAACTGCCCCGTTGTCTGCTCTGCGCGGTTGTTCACGTTCACCGTAGCCTTGAACCTATACGCACCCTGCGGCAACCGGCTGATCTCGAACCGGCTGTTGGGGGCCGTGGGGGTATAGTTGAACGACCGCATAATACCCTTCTCGTCCATGATGTCGAGCCGCACGGGCCGATCATAAACGCGCTCATAGATGTCATTATAGAGTTCGGTCTCGAAAATAACTTTTTCGCCTGCCACAAATTCGTTGCGGATGGGGTAAACGCGGAGTTTGCGCCGGTCTTCTTTCACCGAAATAAGCTGGATTACCTTCTGAATTAGCTCATCTACTACGTCCTGCTTGTCGGTCAGAGCGTATTCTTCCAGTCGCCACTGCCAGATACCTTCGCCCGCCAGTACCGCCGTTTTGCGCGGACCAGTCAGATTGAAGGCCAATAAAGGCTTAGTGGTTTTGACGCTGCCTACCTGCTGATACAGCACCACTTCGGAACCGGGCTGTAGCTTGAACTCGCCATACGGGGCCAGCAGGGGCGGGAGTTTAGCCAGTAGCTCAAGCCGGTCGGGGTCGAGATTTAGTTGCTTGAAACTGGCGTTGAACGTACCCGTTACCTTATCGGCCTGACCGGGGTTGGCCGTAATCTGCATCACCGGATTCGAGGTGTTGAACGGACCAATGGCCGACTGGTTGCCCAGCACAAAAAGCATCGGCGTATTTTTAGCAAGGTACTTCTGCAAGAGCGGCATACCGGAGCCGGTATTATCAGGAATCTGATGCAGAATCACGAGGTCATACACCTTGTCTGCCGGGGGCGATGCGTCTGCCGATGCGGTCAGGATGCGGACATCAATCTCGTAATTCTGATTCTTCTCCAGAATACTACGTAACGCTTTGATGTCGGGGTGAGGGGCCAGAGCCAGTAGCAGGACCTTTTCTTTGCCGTCGATCACGTCGATATAAACGTCCTGTTTGTTGTTGCGGAGCGAAAACTCGCCGGGCAGGGGCAACACCTCGACCGTATAATGCTGCACGCCTTTCTGCGTGGCGGTGGTTTGAAACGTAACCTGTTTGAAATCGTCCGCGTTGCCCTTGAACCCCACTGACTGCCGCCCCAGTTCGCGCCCGTTTTGTCGTAAAATAACCGTCGCACTTCGGCCTGCGTAGCCGTTACTCACGATTTCGGACTGAATGGGAAACTGGTTGCTGAGGTATGCAATGCGGTTGGCCACGATGCCCCTGAGCTGAACGTCGCGCTTGGGAATGGTGTCGCCCAGGCCAATGGTCTGCACCGCAAACGGATATTGCCCAAACGTGGGCGACAACCCCTGATTGATAATCCCGTCTGATACCAGTACCACATCGGTTAGGTTACGCCCTTCGTAATCGGAGCGGATGCCCGACAGCAGGGATGATAGATTTGTGGTGCGCTGCGTAAACGGAATCTGCGTCAGGTCGGTAGTCGCTTCACTTGAGTCGCCGAAGGTCCGCACGGCCACGTCGAGGCCCTTTTCGGTCAGGGCGTCGCGCAGTTGCTGAAGTTGCTGGAGTGGTTTATTCAGCGCGGGCCGCCCGGCGGTAACTACCGACTCCGAATTGTCGATGGCCAGCACGACCTTCGGCTTTTCGGTAATGGTTGTCAGACTGCGGATGAGCGGATCGAGCAACAGAAAACACAGCACACTGACCACCACGAACCGCAATGCTGCCAGCCCATACGTCAGGTTTCGGTCGAAACCGCCCACCGTGCCACCACCCGACACGCCGACCGTGCCGCGCCGGAAAACGGGCTGGTACATAGCAAAGGCATACGCTGCTCCCACGAGCAGACAAACCAGAATCCACCAGGGAGACGATTGAAAAATTACGTTCATCTTTGTCAATGAGTGAATGAGTGAATGAGTGAATATTGCTGGCGCATAGTAAGCTGCCGCCGGAGGTTATTCACTCCCCGGAACGCCGGGGGTGCCGCCATCGGACCGTCACTCATTCGCGCATTCACAATTAAGTAAGCATCCCTCCGTCAACCTGAAGCACTTGTCCGGTAATGTAGCGGGAGCGGTCAGAAGCTAAGAAAACGGCGCAGTCGGCTACTTCGTCGGGTTGGCCCCCGCGTTTCATCGGAATCTGCTGTTTCCATTCTTCCACCGCTTTTTCGTTGATTTCGCCGGTCATTTCGGTTTCGATA
>JBBRUB010000272.1:0-5648 GCA_038248175.1 Cytophagales bacterium
GTATCGACGCTGGCCGTGCTAACCGTACCGATGTAGAGCGTGTCGGTAAAGGGCATAATGGGGTTGGCGCGTCTCGTAACCAGCAGGGGGGGCGTAGTGGGCGTAAGCGTAACCACGGTATCGCGCAGGTTCGGCACAACCCCCACCTGATACTTAAGCTGCAGTTGAGACGGCACCCAAACCCCCCGGATCTGAGCCTTTAGCGCGTCATTGACAATGAACTGGGGCAGGGCCGGGTCCTGGCAGGCGGCCAGTAATCCCACCAGCATTACGGCCATTAAATAAGTGAAGCGTTTCATAGAGTTAGTCATTTTGAACGGCGAGAGGATTACGGTCTAAATACGTTTGCGGTACCAGAAATACGGTAAACCGGCTGTTCCACGGCACAGGTATGCAACCCGTAGCGGCACAATCAACATTACCGGGCGAGAGTAGCCGGTCGGCGGGGTCGATGGCTTCCTTCCGTCGTTTGAGGTCATACGTCCGCTGCCCTTCGGCCACTAATTCGCGCACGCGCTCGGTCTTGATTTCCCCGGCCAGATCGGCGGGGGCGGTGGTCAGGGCGGGTAGTCCGGCCCGCTGCCGAATGGCGTTCAGGTCAGACAGGGCGGCAGCGGTATTGCTTTTTCGGGCGTTCATTTCGGCACGGAGCAGAATAAACTCCGCTGACCGGTACTGCACCACGTTGGTGTTTACACCACTGGCCGGAGCCGTCGTGCCGGTGCCCCACTTGCGGGTAAACCACAGGCGGTTAGGGCTGCTCCAGAGGGTAGCCGCCGTGGTGGCCTGGGTAGTGTCTATCAGGGTGCGGTAGCGCAGGTCGCGGGTGCGGTCGAAGCTGGCGAGCGTTTTAAACCACTGGCTCATGCGCACGTTGGGGCCGCTGGTGAGCGTGTTGACGTTGGCCAGCTGAGCCGGCGTGTAGGGCGTTTGCAGGGCGTAATGCACCCGCAGGTTAGCGGCATTATTGGTTTGCACGTTGCGGCCCGGTACGTTCACGAGTTCAAAAATAACTTCGTCGCGGGTGGGGCTGTTGGTGGTAGCTGTAATGCCTGACCGCTGGAAAAGCTGGGCCAGCATCTGATTGCCGGCCACGAGCGGAAAGCGGTAGCTGCTGCCCGCGCCCAGCAACCGGTTGCAGACCGCTAAGCAACTATCCACATTGTCCTGCTGGGCATACACCCGGGCCATGAGGGCCAGAGCCGCGTATTTGTTGGCGCGGGGCTGGTAGTCGGGCAGGTGCAGGGCAGGGTCGTAGTTTTCGGGCAGGAGCCGCTCGGCCCGGCGCAAATCGGTCAGCACCGAGTCATAAGCGACTTTTACGCTCAGTCGCGGGTAGGCTAAATCACTGAAAGCAGCCAACGACTGAAACGAAGCAATGGGGCCGGGCTGGCTGTTGTCGGGGGTGTGACCCCAGGGGTAGGCCAGGAGCCGGGTCTGTTCAAACACGCACATGGCCCGCACAAACCGGGCTTCGCCCTCGAAACGATCGCGTTGGCGGGCAATATCGAGCCGGGGGTTGGCTTCGCCGGGGGTTTGCACCTGCCCCGACCGCAGAATTTCCAGCACGTTGTTGGCATTGGTCAGCCCGAAGGTACTCCACTGTAGAAATTCGGCCTGAAAGCCGTAATCCTCTTCGCGGTGGGTGTAGGTATATACCCGCGAGGAGCGGCCGGGGTTATTGCGGTAGTTGGCGTTATTGATGCCCACCAGATCGCCAAATAATTCGCCGATGGCTAAGGCGTTGCCGCTGAAGGCAACGTTGCGGGCAATGCCCGAATACGCACCTGTCGTCAGAATTTCGAGTTCCTGCACGGTACGCACGTTTTCGGCCTGAATCAGGGTTTTTGACGATACGTCGTCGAGGTATTTTTCGCAGCCGGTCAGGCCCGTGAGCAAGGCCAGCAGCAGGCAGGTAAGAATGAGTCTTGTTGTCATCGGTTTGATGGTAAGGAGATTAGAAGCCGAAGTTAATGCCGAATACGATGGTCCGAACCTGGGGCAGGTCGTTGTTGGTCAGGCCGGGGCCGAGGTTAGCCTGGGCATCGCTGGCCCCGCCGTTGCGGAACACTTCGGGGTCCCAGCCCCGGAACTTCGTAAAGGTCAGCAGGTTCTGGCCGGTGGCATAGATCCGCAGCGACCGCATCCGGATTTTTTTGGCGACCTCGTAGGGGAGCGTATAGCCAATCTGCACGTTTTTGAGCCGGGCAAACGAGCCGTCGTGCAGAAACCGGGTCGATTCGATGGTGCGGGCGTTCGAACTCCAGACCAGCCGGTTCAGCGCAGCGTTGTCGTTCTGGCCAACGGCCGCCTGCACGTTGCCTACACCCGGAATAGTCCGGCGGAGCGTCTGCCCGGTGAAAGGGTAACTCTGGGCACGTTCACCCTGGTCATAAATCCAGTTGCCCTGCTGAAAATAAATCAGCGCACTCACATCTATTGGCCCAAACCGGAAGGTGTTGTTCAGCCCGCCGAAGAATACGGGGTAGGGCGTTCGGTCCTGAATGATGAAGTTGTTGTTGCCGGCCTGGTTGTTCACTGTACCGTCCCAGAGGTTTCCCGTTCTGACGGTCTCGCCAGTGTTGGCGAATACCGAGCGGTCGCGTTCATAGAAGAGTTCGTTACCTGTTTGGGGGTCGAAACCGGCAAACTGCGCCATGAAGTAGTTGCCCAGCGGGTAGCCCGGCGTGGCAATGTTGGGGCCATTGATGAACTGAAACGGAGAGTTCAGAAACGACGCGGTGTATGTGCTGAGTACCCGGTTCTCGTTGCGGGCAATGTTGAAATTGGTTTCCCACGAAAACCGCTTCGTTTCGATGTTGCGGGTATTGAACGAAAACTCGACACCCCGGTTACGGACCGACCCTAAGTTAATGGTAATCACGTTGTTGATGGTGCCGAAAAGCGGCCCCAGGGAGTAATCGAGCAGCAGCCCGTCGGACACTTTGTTGTAGAAATCGACGGTGCCGCTGATGCGGTTGCCGAGCAGCCGGAAGTCGAGACCGAGGTTGGTTTGCCGGGTCGATTCCCAGCTCAGGTCCTGGTTGCCGAGGCTGGTGAACTGCCCCCCCTGTACCCCGCCGTAAATGGCCGCGTTGTAGCCCACGTAGGTGAAAACCCGCTGCCAGGCGAAGTTGCCAATTTCGGCGTTGCCGGTCAGGCCGTAACTGGCCCGCAGTTTCAGGAAATTCACGGCTGGAATAGCCTGCATAAAGGCTTCGTCGCTTACAACCCAGCCCACCGACACGCTTGGAAACGTGGCCCAGCGTTTACCCGGTCCAAACCGGCTGGAACCGTCGGTACGTAAACTGACCTCGGCTAAGTAGCGGTCTTTGTAGGCGTAGTTGGCCCGCCCGAAAAACGACACAAACCGAAACGAAAGCTGCCGGTCGAACACCACCGAACGGGCCGTATCGGTACCCCGGCTGGCCCCGTCTGGTACGTTTTCGGTGATATAGTTGGCATTACTGCTGAGGGTACTCTGGGTGCTGTTGCCGGCCAGGATTTTAAGCGAATGGTTCTTGCCGAGAGTCCGGGCGTATTCGACCGTATTGTTGAAATTAACCGTCTGGTTCGTGACTACCTGATTTACGGCCCGGCCATTACCGCCCTGTTCGGCTCCGTTGATACCCGCCGGGAACAGGGTCTGGTTCTGGAGTTCGTCGTTTTTGGTACGCTGGTAATCAAGCCCCACTTCGCTCCGAATGGTCAGGCCGGCCACGGGTTTCAGTTGCAGAAAGGCCGTGTTGGTGCTGCGGAACGTATGAGCTAAGTTGTAGTAATTGTTCCGGTAGAAA
Organism: Cytophagales bacterium; assembly: GCA_038248175.1. Taxonomy (GTDB): domain Bacteria; phylum Bacteroidota; class Bacteroidia; order Cytophagales; family Spirosomataceae; genus Spirosoma. The sequence continues at coordinate 3,798 of JBBRUB010000272.1, forward strand.
ACCGGGTTCGTACCTAAGCCGATGGTGTTGTTGGTACCATTGGCAATGCCGTTGAAGAACGCGCCGTTGGCTAACTGTACCGGATAGGCCGGCAACGATGAACTCAGCGCCGACTGATACGTGCGGCCCAGCGGTACGGTCTGGTTATCAATGCCATTGGCCGACAGATTTACCCCCGCCTGCAGCCACGACACGGGCGTAAAAGAGGCATTGAGCCGCCCGCTGACGCGCTGAAACGACTGCCCGATTACAATGCCGTCTTCGTCGCGGAAGGAGCCGCTGCCATAGAGGGAAAACTTCTTGCCCCCCACCGACGCGCTGACCGATGCCTGCCGGTAGCGACCCTGCCGCAGCACCTGATCGAGCCAGTTGGTGCGGCTGTTGTACAGCGTGGTCGAATCGGCTAACTGACTGTCGATGCCGGGGGCCAGCGTACCCTGTAAAATACCCGTTGGCAGCAGATTACGCAGGTTGGGGGCCAATGGGGTCAGGCCAGACAGGGTGTTGTTGCGGGCCGACTGCTTGTAGATGTTGAGTAAATCGGCCCCGTTATCGACAAAATCGACCCGGTTGGTGGCCGAGCTAACGCCCTGTTCGTAGCTGACATCGAATTTGGGTTTGCCCGACGTGCCCTTTTTGGTCGTAATCAGTATTACGCCGTTGGCCGCCCGTGAGCCGAACAAAACGGAGGCCGAAGCATCTTTCAGGATTTCCATGCTGGCAATGTCGTTGGGGTTTATTTCGGCCAGCGGGTTCATGGCCACGCCCCCCGCCCCAAAAGCCGCCGACAGCACCGGCACGCCGTCGATAACAATCAGGGGTTGCGAGTTGGAATTGATAGACGCTACGCCCCGCACGTTGATACGCACGGCCCCGCCGGGTGTGCCGCCGGCCTGGGTAATCTGCACCCCGGCGGCCCGGCCCTACAACGCTACATCGGGGCTGGCGGCTGTGTTGAGCCGGATGTCGGCGGCTTTCACGCTGGCAATAGAACCGGTTACGTCGCGGGTACGCTGCTCGCCAAATGCCACCACCTGAACCTCACTCAGCGCCCGCTCGTCGGGTGTAAGCACTACATTTACCATCGACTGGCTTCCCACAGCTACCTCCTGCGGCTCGTAGCCCACGAACGAGAATACCAGTACCGGACCCGCTCCGTCCGGCACCGACAGGCTGTACTGCCCCGCCCGGTCGGTAACGGTACCACGTGCCGTGCCTTTTACACTCACGTTTACGCCGGGAATTCCATCAGGGCTATCGGTAGCCGTTACGCGCCCGTTCACGGTGCGTTCTACGGCGGCCACCGCTGGTACGTTTGGGCTGGTTTCGCGCAGGATAATTTGCCGCCCGGCCAGTTCAAACTGCATGTTCAGGGGGGTCAGCAGTCCCGTCAGCACCTGCGTCAGCGGCTCGTTGCTAACGCTGATTGACCGGCGCACACTGCTAAACCGGTTGGTACTGTACAGCAGCGAGTACCCGCTTTGCCGCTCAATTTCCTTTAAAATCTGGTTGAGAGGCTGGTTTTGAACGGATAGGCTGATGCGTACGTCGCGCGTGGGACGAACGGGCGTATCGACTGCGGCAACGTAGGCACGGACCAGGTCGGAGTGGTGTGCAGTCCTTCGCTGCGCCACCAGTTGGGTAGCTGACAGGAAGGTGCCAAGCGTTAATGTAAGAAGCGTTAGACAGCGGTATCTCATTGGTTGTCAGAAATTAGCGGTTATACTTGTCAGCGGCAGGAATGGCCACTGATGGTTGCTTTTTCGGTTGTTAACTCATACTCGAACCGGCCCGTTCGACCAATTAAATCCAGCACCTCGCGCAGTGACTGCCCGGAAAAAGTAGCCGTAA
>JBBRUB010000273.1:0-5643 GCA_038248175.1 Cytophagales bacterium
AACCTCGCCCCCGGCTGGATGGCCCGTCGTAGCCGTAGTCTCGCCGGGCTTGGTAGCTGCGCCTGGCGTTGGCCGTCCGCTGCGGCTCACGAACCGGATGCGGTCATCGGCAGCTACCGACGTGGCTCCATCGAGCGGGATAAAGATGCGGGTACCTTTGTTGGTACTGGCATTGGCCCGGAGTTGCAGGTTATTGAGGGGGCCGTAGAGTTCGGCTTTGCCCGTTACAACGGCCTGTCCGTAAAACAGTTCGTTGTCTTTGGCCGCCGTATTCATAATCTGGAAGTTCTTAAAATCGGCATCGAAGCCCAGCGTAAAATACCGGAACCCGTCGTGGTAAACGCCCCCACGCAGTAGGGCCGTATTACCGTTGGGGTCGCGCAGGGTGAGCTGGCGGGCAATGATGTCGTTCTCGCCGAAATAGACTTTATCGTCGAATGTAAAGTCGGTATTCAGGTAATCGAACCGGCCCCGCCCGCCTTTAACGGCCAGTTCGCCTTTCAGAACCGGTGCCGATGGCTGCCCCGTAATGGCGATCTGCCCACTGGCCAGCCCGGCCATATTGGAAAACAGCCCTACCGTAAACGTTTCCATAATACGCAGGTTGGCATCGGTCAGGCGGGCGTTCAGGGCCAGCGGACTTTGCGTTTGGGCGGGTATGTAGTTGCCGGTCAGTTTGAGTACGTCGGTCCCGTTGCGAATTACGTCGGCATCTACGTTGAGCCGCTCGGTGGTCTGATCCCAGGCCAGTTGCCCGTGTAAATCGCCAATGAGTGCCTTGTTGTAGGTAAGCGTATCAATAGTCAGGCGGCTCTCTATAATGGGCTGCTGGTATAGATTGCGCACCGATACCTGCCCGTTGAGCTGCCCGCCCAGATCGGTCTGCAACACAGAATTGAGCGATGTTAGTCGAAAATCATGCGCATCAATAGTCAGCGCATGGGCCGTATCTGCCGAAATCCGGCCCGATGCGCGAATAAACTGATCCTGATTCTGCACCGACAGGTTGCGAATGGTGTAGGCATCGCCCACTTTCCGAATCAGACTCCGTGGGTTCAGCCGCCAGTCGGCATCCAGCACGCGCAGCCTTGACGGGCGGAACGTCAGGTCAATGGCATCGCCCTTAAACTGAATATCACCATTGAGATCGGCCTGGTTAGACCCATCGGCCTGCTCAATGCGGCTGGTGAATCCAATATGATCCACGTCCCAGGACGCTTCGGCCACCAGATTGCGGGTGGGGAGCAGCGAGGTCAGCGTTTGCCGGGCCGACATCAGCACCGCCGAGGCCAGTACGTCGGGCGCGTTAACATATTTAGAACTGGTCAGATCGAGGGTGCTGCGGCCAAATCCCAGCTCATTCAGGTTCAGCGAATCGGTGGTGAGGGTGGCGGTCAGAAACGCCAGTTTATCCATCGTAAACCGGCCTTCCAGTTCGGTAGCCGGTGCCACATAAACCGACGGCGCGAAGAACGTCAGCAACGGCCCGATGGCTTTGGTCGTAAACTGAAAATCAACGCCGTAGCGGTCGGTCTGCGTGGTGTCTGTTTGTCTGCGTCGTTTGTAATACGCTTTCAGCCCGGCGTCGTCGCCCATGAAGTAAAGCCGGTATTCGCGGGCCAATCGTGTCAGATCGGTCAGGGTCTGCTGGGGCTGAAAGGTTCCCTGCATCCGGGCGGTCAAAAACTCGGAGTCCAAATCGAAATAGCGTTGGGCGGCACTCCGCTGGGCGGCACTCCGCTGGGCGGCACTCCGCTGGACACCGGCAGAGTCCGGGCTGGTTACTTTGCGGGTTTCGATGGTTGATTGCAGGGTCAGCGCACCCACCGAGAGGCTTCGGTTACTCAAGCTCAGGGTTGCGTTTTTCAGGGCTACGTCGCCGGTAAGTTCGTTAATCGTATTGCCGGTGAGCTGCACATTGAGGTCGGCCCCCACCACAAGCGAATCAGTCAGGTAGCCCAACGCCCGTAAATCGGCCCGCTGCACCGTACCGCGCAGGTCGAAGCGGTTTCGGGGCTGACTCAGATCAAAATCACCGTCGATGACCAGACTCGCGTTTGGGTCGCGCAAACCGAGCTGCCCGTGAAACAGAGCCTGTTGCAGATTGCCACGCATGGTCACGTTGCGGTAATCGTAGCCTTGCCAGCCAAACCGGTCCAGCTTTGCGTCCACGTCAATAGTGGCCTGCATCAGGTCGGTACCACTGCCCGTAATGCGCCCGGCACCATCCATACGGCCAAATTCGTCGGGCCGGCCAATCAATTGACCCAGATTCAGGTTCCGGGTGGTCAAATCGGCTTTGTACGTGATGGGCTTCGTGTTGGTGGCCAGCGTCAGGTCCAGATTACCCGACACGTCGCCGAGGGCCGTTTTCACCGTACCACTCGTTTTGAAATCATCGAATGCACCGGCAAATTTCAGATTGAAATTCACCACACCAAATGGCTGAATAACCGCGTTAAAATCAGGATCGGGATAATACTGGCGGATGTCTGCTGCGTGAATCACCGAGGGCGCGAAGGCGAAACTGACCCGCGTCCGGTCCATGTCTGGCAGGCCAGCCCAGGCCATGTTACCCATCAGTCGGCTGCGCCCGCCGGGGCCAAAGCGCAGGTCGGTTTTTGTAAGCGTAAAGTCGTTGACGGTGCCGTAGAAGTTGCCCGTCAGCAGCCAGGTTTCGTCCAGTCCGCGCAGGTAGTCCGAGAAAAAGCCGAGGTCTTTGGCCTCTACGATGCTGTTACGAAAATCGGCCCGCATCCTGACCTGACTATTAAATTCGCCGAACGCCGAGGGCTTATTGTACAGAAACGTGATATTATCGCGGATGATCGAGTTACCGATACGGGCATTGAGTCCGGCCAGTTCGAGTTTGGTATTACAGTACAGCAGCCGGGTGTCCAGTTTCCTGATGCGCAGACGCGAGTCCCGGTCAATGCCCGACATACCCTTGATATTCAGCGCAACGGTATCGCCCAACACCAGCAGATTGGTGGCGTTGGCGTTGATATGCTGGATGGTAAAGTGATCGTAGTCGAAACGTTTGGGGTCGTTCAGCAGCGGCTCGCGCGGGTCGTAAAGCGTGTACGAACCGTCGGCCAGGGTTACGCGCCCTACGGTAAACGGCACGTTCTGGTCGGGTATGCCGGGGTTGTTAGGGTCGGTGGTCAGTTCTTCGATGCGGGCCACAAACTCATCGAGGTTTGTATCACCATTAGCCGGGTTCTTAATCATCTGCACGTTGGGCTGGTACAGCACCACCTCGTCGATGTGCAGATTGTGCGCCGACGAGTCGATCAGGTTACGGAGGTTGTAGTTGGCATCGAGCCGCCCGACGGTAATCATAGGCCGGTTCTGGCGGTCCAGAATGCTAATTTCTTCGAGCGTGAGTGAGTCAAACCATTTGATGGATACGCCCCCAATCGTGACGGGGAAAAGCAGTTTTTCGGACAGGTACGTTGCCCCTTCCTGCACCAGCCGCGTTTGTACCGCCGGTATCTGCACCGCCAGAATAGCTCCCACCAACAGGCCAATTCCCGTCAGAAACAGGAACAGCAACGTTTTAAGCAATATGGTGAAGAACGAACGCAATGCGGGGGTACGTTGGCTGACGCAGGTGGTATGTTACACTGAACAACTCTTAAAACTGAACGGTTTAGGCGTAACTTTCCTTATTGGAACTACAAAAAACATGCTTAATTGAGTATATGGCAACTATTCTGGCCATTGAATCTTCCTGCGACGAAACCTCGGCGGCTGTCCTGGCCAATGGGCAACTCCTTTCCAACATCGTTGCCACGCAGTTGATTCACGAGCAATACGGCGGTGTGGTGCCAGAACTGGCCTCGCGGGCGCATCAGCAGCACATTTTGCCCGTTGTTGACCGGGCATTACGCGACGCAAAGGTACTAAAAAGTGACCTTTCGGCGGTAGCCTTCACGCGGGGGCCGGGGCTGCTCGGTTCGCTACTGGTGGGCGCGTCTTTTGCCAAAGCCTTCGCGCTGGGGCTGAACATTCCGCTCATTGAAGTCAACCACATGCAGGCGCACGTGCTGGCCCACTTTCTGGAAGACCCCAAACCGCCGTTTCCGTTCCTGTGCCTGACCGTGAGCGGGGGACATACGCAACTGGTGCGCATCGACGGCCCGTTCGCTATGACCGTAATCGGGCAGACGCAGGATGACGCTGTGGGCGAAGCGTTCGACAAGTCGGCCAAGTTGCTCGGACTCCCCTACCCCGGCGGGCCGCTCATTGACCGCTACGCCAAAGACGGCAATCCGCTGGCCTTTCGCTTCCCCACCACCGACATGCCCGGTCTGGATTATTCGTTCAGTGGTATCAAAACGGCTATTATGTATTTTTTGCGGAGCCATACTGCGGATAATCCCCATTTTGTTCAGGAAAACCGGGCCGATATTTGCGCCAGTATTCAGCATACGCTGGTGCAGATGCTGCTGACCAAACTCAAGCGGGCCGTGCAGGAAACGGACATCCGGCATATTGCCATTGCCGGGGGCGTATCGGCCAACAGCGACCTGCGAACGGCCCTGGTAGGACTTGGCGAGCAACAGGACTGGACGGTGTATATTCCGCGCTTCGAGTTCTGTACCGACAATGCCGCCATGATTGCCATAGCCGCCCAATTCAAGTACGAAGCCGCCGACTTTGCCGACCAGACCATCAGCCCATTACCCCGACTCTCTTTTTGACCATGACCATCTCCGCCCTGTACATCTATCCCATCAAGTCGCTTGGCGGTATTGCCGTGTCAAACGTGGTTGTGGAACCGAAAGGATTCCAGCACGACCGGCGGTTTATGCTCGTCAGCCCCACGCACGACGGCGGGGGTATTTTCATCACGCAGCGAACCAACCACCAGATGGCCCTCATCGACGTGGCCATTGACAAAGCCAATGGGCACCTGCGCGTCTGGCACCGCAACGACCCCGTTAATGTCCTGACTCTGCCGCTCACGCCCGTTGTCGATACGCTCATGCCGGTGCCGGTCTCCATCTGGGACAGCGAAAACGTGCCTGCCGTGCGGGTTAGCGACGAAGCCGACCGCTGGTTTTCCGACGCGCTGGGCAAACCCTGCCACTTGGTCTATATGCCCGAAGCGACCCACCGCACCGTTGATCCCGCCTATGCCCGCCCCACCGACGCCGTAAGTTTTGCCGATGGCTATCCGTATCTGCTCATCGGTCAGGCATCGCTGGACGACCTCAACCAGCGGCTGCCCGACCCAATCGGCATGGAACGGTTCAGGCCTAACATTGTGGTGGAGGGTAGTCTGCCTTACGAAGAAGATAGCTGGCAGCAGTTCAGCGTGGGCGAGCTGGATTTTTCCGGCGTAAAACCCTGCGCCCGCTGTGTGCTGACCACCATCAACCCCGCCACCGGTGAGCGAGGCCCCGAACCCCTGCGCACCCTGACAACGTACCGCCAATACAAACACAAAATCCTCTTCGGGCAAAATGTATTGCTGACGGATGTAAACGCAACCGGTACACTGCGGGTTGGTGATACAGTTGCGGTTCTCAATCGCGTTGATCCGTGGTTAACCGTCACAAGTCCGGCCTGATTGCAACGCTTTCGATGCGCTGTAGCCACACTGTTTACTGCTTACTGTTCACTGAATTGCTTACC
>JBBRUB010000274.1:0-5640 GCA_038248175.1 Cytophagales bacterium
CAGGGTGTTATAGCCGTTCCAGTCGGGACTGTCGGTTTTTACGCGGTCGAAGGCGGTGGTCAGGAGCGTGAACTTTCGGTCGGGCGTCTGGGCGAAGTCTTCGTATTTGCGGGCCAGTTTATAGGCCGGAGCCATCAGATACGTGGGCATTTGCAACGAGTCGGGCAGTGTGCCGGGCAATTTGGAAAACACCGGACTCAGGTTGGCGGGCATGTCTTTATCATTGGCCAGCAGCACCCGCGTTCCGTCGAACACCACTGCCGAAGCCTCGCACCAGACGGGTTGATTTTTCAGCAGCGTACTGGCTGGAAAACACGTCAGCAGGCCTTCTTCGGTAATGCTGGCTGAGAGCGGGGCGGACTCGGTTGACTTTATGGTTTTGCAACTCGTACCGGCCAGGGTCAGCAGGAGAATGGCAATGGCAAATCGGTTGGTCATGGGAGAGGAAGAGAAAGAAACTACCCGCAAACTAAGCGGATTCGTGCCGCAACACAAACCCTACGCCATGTACATTCTCGATACGTACCGTTGGCGCGTTGACCAGCCGTTTGCGGAGCCGCGAGATAAACACGTCGAGACTGCGGCCCATGAAGTAATCGTCGTCTCCCCAGACAGCCCGCAGCAGGTCGTCGCGCCGGATAAGCGTGTTGGGCCGGTCGAGCAAATACGCCAGCACGTCGGCTTCGCGGTGGGTGAGGAGTTGCGTTTGTCCGGCCACGTGCAGAGTGAGATTGGGCCGGTCTAACGTAAACGACGCGGTTGTTAGTGCCGGAACAGGTTGACCCCCAGTTGCGCGTTTCAGAAATACCCTGATTTTGAGGATGAGTTCTTCGATGCTGAACGGCTTGGTCAGGTAATCGTCTGCTCCGATGCGCAGACCCTCAAGGCGATTGTCTTTGTCGGCCAACGCGCTCAGAAAGAGAATCGGGATGTGTTCATTTACCGCCCGAATCTGGCGAGCCAGCGCGAAACCATCAGTTTGGGGCAGCATCACCTCGAGCAGACATAGATCGAACTCATTCGTCTGAAACGTGGCCCAGGCATCGGAGCCATTGGTGCAATGCGTCACGGCAAACGGCACCAGCGAGAGTGTATCGCGCACCACAAAGCCGAGGTTTACGTCGTCTTCAACAAACAGGATGCGGGCAGTCATAGCTGGTGAGAAATGGTAAACGTACTGCCTTGTCCGGGCTGACTCGTGAGTGACAACCGCCAGCCGTGCGCCCGCGCCACCTGCCAGACGTAGTACAGCCCCAGCCCGAAGCCTTTGGTGTCATGCGTGTGGCCCGTCGGTACGCGGAAAAACTGCCGGAACACCGCTTTCTGATAGGCCGGAGCAATACCGATACCCTCGTCGCTCACCGACCAGATTAGCCGGTCAACTTCCCGGCGTGTATGTAGCACCACCTGCGGCTGGTTCGGGCTGTACTTTATAGCGTTGTCGATCAGATTATTTAGCAGCGTTTCGAGCTGGTAGCGGTCGGCCAGCAGGTGCGCGTTGGTAGCGGTCAGGTTGAGCGATACGTGCGGGGCAAAGTGCGTGGCGGCTGTTTGCATCATCTCGTGCAAATTTACGTCGGTACGGTCGGGCGCGAAGCCACTGCGTTCTGAACGGGCCAGTTGCAGGATAGTACCGACCTGTTTTTGCAGCCGTTTGCTTTCTTCCTGCACGATGCGGGCATACTGCCGGAGCCGGTCGGGTTGCTGCGCAATGGTGTCGGATTGCAGTACGTCGGCGGCAATGCGGATGGTCGAGACAGGGGTTTGCAGTTCATGGGTGATGTTGTTGATGAAATCGCGCTGCACGTCAGTCAGTCGTCGCTGCCGTAGTACGACTACCAGCGTATAGCCGAAGAAGAGTACCACCAGCACTACTGCCCCCGTTGTCCAGAGCCAGCCGCTGAGCTGCCCCGCCACGAAACTGGCCTGGCTGGGAAACCGAATCCCAAAGTAGTACGTGTACTTCGGAAACTTCGGTAACGTTCGTGACTGCGCCCGTTCCCCAGTCTGCCCGCTTGTGCTGATGAATGCTCCATAAACCATCTGGTCAGTTTCGCAATCGTAGATGCCGTATTCGTAATCCGTGATGATATTATGTTGCTGCAATGACCGCTGAATGAACGTTTCGAGCGCGACCGGGTCAATGGGTGCGTCGGTGTTGACGATGAAGTAATCGGATGAGAGCTGCGTGACAGCGTAGCGATTCACGACAAACCGGTTCAGCCGTGCCACCTCATCGGCCACGTCCTGCAACGCAATGAACGCCGATTGCCGAAACTGCCGTTCGCGCAGGGTATATGCTTTCCGCACCCAGACTGCCTGCGCCGTGAGAATGCCGATGATACTCAGCACTGAAACAACCACCAATAAGCGAAGACGCGCCATGTTTTAGAGAAAACAGGAAAGGAGACGGGACAAATATACCGTCAATTTGGGGCGGCAACCGGGCGTTAACGAGTCATTAACAAACGTTAGGCAGGGCTTAACAGGCGGACGTCACCTGAACCAGTACGTTTGTCCATCCGTTCGGGTGAACGGAGCTTTTTTCAATCACATCAAAAAATTTACACGCATGAAACGCAATCTATTTTTCGTCTCCCTGCTGGCTTTAGCGGCTTCGGTGGCCATGATTACTCCGTCGGCTGAGTTTGGCTGGGCTAAATCAACGCACGACTTCGGGCGCATTCAGCAGGGCAAACCCGTTACGGCGGAGTTTAAATTCACCAACAAAGGCGAGCTACCGCTCATCATCAGCAACGCCAAAGGTTCCTGCGGCTGTACGGGCGTGGAGTACCCCAGAGAGCCCGTCATTCCCGGCGCAACAGGCGTCATCAAAGCCACCTACAACGCGGCTGCACTCGGCGCGTTCAACAAAAGCGTCACCGTAGAATCCAACGCCGAAGGTGGCAGCACCATCCTGTACATGAAAGGGCAGGTGCTGAAAGAAGTTGCGGTGGGTCAGTAAAGGGCAGAGGGGTTGGGGCAGAGGGCATGGGACACGCTCGCGTCAGCCCCACCCCTCTGCGCCTTAATACTTCAACTCCCCCCGGTCTTTCTCTACCGCCGAGCGACCTTCCTTCATCCAGGCGGGCATAGGGGCGTCTTTGAGGTAGTAATCGAAAAACTGGTACATGCGGATGCTGAGGTCTTTGCTGTTGGCGCGCCCCGTCAGGTTATGGCCCTCGCCGTTATAGACAACCATCCAGGCGGGTTTATTGAGCCGGCGCATGGCGGTAAACATCTCGATGCCCTGCTGATGCGGTACGGCCCCGTCGTTATCATTGCTCATAATCATCAGGGGCGTCTGTATCTGATTGGCGTAGAAGAGGGGCGAGTTTTCAATGTAACTCATCGGTTTTTCCCAGAGCGTACCACCAATGCGACTCTGGGTCTTTTCGTACTGAAACTGACGCACCACACCCGTCTCCAGCCGGATGCCGCCGTAGGCCGAGGTCATGTTCGCCACCGGCGCACCGGCTTCTGCAGCCTTAAACAGGTTGGTCCGCGTGATGATAAAGGCCGTCTGATAGCCGCCCCAGCTTTGGCCCTGAATGCCGAGCCGGTCGCGGTCAATGTACGTGCGGTTCAGTAAGCTTAGTACGCCCGGCACTACGCAGTCGTAGGCGTTCGGGCCGGGTTGCCCGGTGGTGTAAACGATGTCGGGTACAAAGACGAAATAGCCATTCGAGACGCAGTACGGTATGTTTATCGTGGAACGGCTCGGCGACGGGGTGCGGTAATTATTCAGCGTTTCGGCGTTGCGTTCGTAGAAATACGTCAGCATCGGATACTTCTTGGCCGCGTCAAAATTGTCGGGTTTGAACAGTAACCCTTCCAGCGGGGTGCCGTTAGTGCCGAGCCAGCGCACGAGTTCCACGCTGCCCCAGCGGATACTGTCCTGCCAGGGGTTGGCATTGGTCAGCCGCGTCATCGTGGCGAAGGTCGTGTCCGTTACAAAGAGATTGGTCGGTTCCTGATAGTTGCCCCGCATGAACGTCACGGTCGGCGCGTTCTTCGCCTTTTTTAGACTGGCGTACTGATACGGCCCTTCCGTCAGGGTAGTTAACTGCATCGGCCCTTTGGTGGGTGGGGTACCCCGTAAAATACCCGCGTGCTTGTCGCTCTCCCAGATACCCGTCAGGTACAGGTCTTTGGTTGGGTCTATGGGTTCGTCTTCGATAAACCGGTCTGCTGTGCCGCGTCCGCGTTCTTCGGAGTCAAGGTCGGCCACGCGCAGGCGGACTTTGTTCTTGCGGCCCCAGTTGCCCGTCAGGTTTGTTGGTTTTTCGCGGCCTGTGGGGTCAACCTGCCAGATGTCATAGCGGTCGTAGAGCCATACGTAGCGGTCGCCGGTAGTCCAGCCCGCCGAACCGTAGGCACCCGGCAGACTCGGCGTGTCGTGTTCTTCGTCGTAAAATTTACCCAGCCCGCGCGTTAGCTCTATCTGTTTGCCATCGGCTACGTTATACGCCCGCCAAAGCGAATCGGTGGCATCGAACCAGTACGCGTATGTACCCCCCGGCGACAGTTTCGCTTCCGACGCCACTACGTTCTGCGCAATTCGTTTTTTCTGCCCCGTTTTCGTGTCAATCACGTACAGATCGGTATGGCCGGGGTCCCACGATGCCTGTACCTGATACGGCTGGTCGCTCAGGCCGAGCAGGTAGCGGGTGTTGGTTTTGGGGTCGAAGTTCACGGCAGACACCTCACGGTCGGCCAGTAGGGTGAGTTTGTTGGTGGTCAGGTCGGCTACGGTCAAAAAGCCGCGTTCTTTTTCCTGTTTCAGTCGCTTCTGCTGCATCGGTTGCAGCCGGTCGTCGTTCCAGCTCCAGACATCGACTTTCACCTTCTCATCGTCGGGGGTCAGTGTGTCTTTTAGGGGTTTGACAGCAATGGGCGAAGTGGAAAAATACAGCCGGGTGCCATCGTCCGAAAATTTGGGTTCGCGGTACTCGTTCACGGCCCAGCCGGTGGGCAGGGCGCGGGTGCTGCTATCAGCCAGAACGCGCTGCGCTGGTTGTACCGGAGCCGATTTGCCGCGCTTCGCTTTAGTGAGTGCTGCCGGATTCAGGTTTTTGTAGTGGAGCGAAAATACGCGCACGTCGGCCCCCACGCTGTCGGGCGAGGTCATCCAGGCAAGTTGTTGCCCGGTCTTATCAACAGCCAGCCCCTTATAAATTTTCCGGGTCGAGCTGCTGTCAATCAGCATCGTCTGTCCGGTTTGGGTATCGAACAGCGACACGCCGGGAGTGGGTTTGGCCTTGGCCGCCACCGAGTCCAGTGCCGACTCGCGGCTGTAAAAAACGCTTTGCCCGTTGTCCGACATCACCACGTTCGAGACGTACCGAACGGTTTTCCGAGTCCCGTCGGCCATATTGAGTAGCAACAGTTCATCGCCCTTAATTTTTTTGGCTGGGCCTTTCTTCGTAGCTACAGTCGTTGTAGAAGTGGCTGGGGTGGGGGTGAGGGTGTCTTTTTTGGCGGATAAACCGGCGTCGGCCACGAGTTTGGGCGCGTTGGCTTCCTGCAAAACCGCCAGCCACGACCCGGCTTCTTTGCCAAGCATAAACGACTTGGCGTTGGGCAGTTTCGTGGTTTCGCCCGTGGTCAGGTTCAGCACCAGCACACTGTCTTTCGGCA
>JBBRUB010000275.1:0-5625 GCA_038248175.1 Cytophagales bacterium
CTCCCAACCCCCTCCCAAGTCCCGGTACAGATTTGTTAAGGACAGGAACTGCGCCCGTTTGGTGTTAATCAGAGCCAGTTCGGCTTCCAGTACGCTCCGCTGGGCCGTAATCACTTCCAAGTAGGTGGCGTATCCGCTGCGGAATAAGTCGTTGGCAGTCGTAACGGCCAGTTGCAGCGTCCTGACTTCCTCAGCCTGTAGCTCGGCCACCTGCCGGTAATTCTCAACACCCCGCAGGCTCGTGGTCACCTCGCTGAAGCCGTTGACGATGGTTTGCCGGTAGCGGTAAAACGCTTCGCGGCTCTGGGCAACCGACCCCTGATAATTGGCCCGCACAAAGCGCCGGTTGAACACCGGAGCCGACAAGCCGCTCAGCAGCCCGGCAGCAAGAGCCGCCGGGTTCACCAGCGTACCCAGCCGGAACGCATTCAGCCCCACGTAGCCCGTCAGGTTCAGCGCGGGCAAAAACTCGGCCCGCGCTACATCCACGTCAATATTAGCCGCTTGCGACTCCAGTTCGGCCTGCTGAATGTCGGGCCGGCGAAAGAGCATCTGCGCGGGCAGGCCCGTGAGAACCTGACCGGGCAGCTCACGGGATTGCAGCGAACGGCTCCGCGAAATAGCTTGCGGATAGCGACCCAACAGGCGGTTCAACTGGTTCTCGGCTTCTATAATTTGCTGGCGAACCTGCCCCTGCCGACTGCGGGTATTGAGCAGTTGGGCCGTAAACTGCTGCACGGCCAGTTCCGTCACGCGCCCCGCCTGCTTCTGAATCCGTACCAGTTCGAGCGCATTGCTTTGGTAGTCGATGTTTTTTCGAATGATTTCCAGTTCACCGTCTAAGGCCAACAGGCTATAATACTGACGGGCAATTTCGGCAACCAAACCCGTCACTACGGTATGACGACCCTTTTCCGACCCCAGCAGCCGTACATAAGCAGCTTTGCGCCGGTTGCGGAGTTTACCCCAGATGTCTACTTCCCAGGTGCTGCGGGCACCCAGAAAGTAGTCGGGCGTTGGGTTGGGGATCATCCGATTGCCATCCACATTGGGGGATAAGTTGGAATCAAAGTTACCCACGCCATTCATGGTGTTACGCGCGTAGCGGTCCACTCCCGCCGAGGCTACTGCGTTTACCTGCGGCAGCAAAAACCCCTGACTGTACCCGTAGTTTGCCCGGGCCTGCTCGATGCGCTGCGTGGCGATGCGGAGGTCGAAATTTTGTGCCAGTGCCGTGTCGATGAGGGCTACCAGTTGCTCATCGTCAAAAAACGTGTGCCAGCGCTGGCCCGCAATGCCGACCGAATCAGTCTGCCCGGCGAACGAATCCGGTACAGCGCGGCTGGTGAGTGCCACCGGTGCGGGGGGCTGCCACGACCGAATGGTTTGACAACTGCTGACAAACAGCAGCAGTCCGGGCAGTATTACTAAAAAACGACTGCGGACGAGTCTATGAATGAACGGCAGTTCCATTGGCATAAGGTTGGGTGGATAAAGGGGTTAATTCGGCAGACTGTGTCGGTACGTTCGCGTCAGGTGGGCCAGCGTTGCCGGTCGGCTTCCGACCCAAACGTTCGCTTAACTTGGTGAAGAAAACGAACAAACCGGGTACGATAACCAGGCCAAACAGCGTACCCACAAACATGCCCCCGGCCGCAGCGGCCCCGATAGACCGGTTGCCCAATGCACCTGCTCCGGTTGCGATACAGAGCGGAATCAGACCGGCAATGAAGGCAAAGGAGGTCATCAGGATGGGCCGCAGCCGGGATACCGCCCCTTCAATAACGGCTTCTACTGCCGGCAGGCCTTCTTTGTAACGCTGATTGGCAAACTCCACAATCAGGATGGCGTTTTTGCCCAGCAACCCAATCAACATCACCAGGGCCACCTGCGCGTAGATATTGTTCTGTAAACCCATCAAATACAGCAGGCCAAAGGCTCCGAAGATGCCCGTTGGCAGCGATAATAATACGGGCAATGGTAAAAAGACGCTCTCATACTGCGCCATCAGCAGGATGTAAACGAACACCAGACAAATCGCGAAGATGTACAGGGCCTGATCGCCCGAAATAATTTCTTCCCGCGTGATGCCCGACCATTCGTAGCTGAAGCCTTTGGGCAGTTCTTTTTGGGCTACTTCCTGAATGGCTTTAATGGCATCGCCACTGCTGTAGCCGGGAGCCGCATCGCCATTGACCATGGCCGAAGTGTACATGTTGTAGCGGGTCAACTGTTCGGGACCGTACACCCGCTCCAGCCGCACGAAGTCGGCGTAGGGAACCATTTCCCCCTGCTCACTCTTGACCCGCATGTTCAGCACATCCTCGGGTTTAGTGCGGTAGGCGGGGTCGGCCTGCACCATCACCTTGTACATTTGCCCGAAACGAATGAAGTTGGAGGCATAAAAGCTGCCCATCAGCGTTTGGAGGCCACTCATGGCGTTTTCGACGGAAACTCCCTGATGGGCGGCTTTCTCCTGGTCGACGTGCAGCAGGTACTGCGGAAAACTGGGGTCGAAACCGGTAAAGGCATCCCCAATTTCGGGTCGCTTTTTCAGGGCGGCCAGGAAGCGGTCAGCCGCTTGATCCATCTTGTCCAAATCACCACTTTTACCCCGGTCAAGCAGCCGCAGCTCAAACCCACTGGCGTTGCCGAAGCCCGGCACGGTTGGGGGCGGGAAAAACTGGATGGTCGCATCGGTGATGGTTTTGGTCTTTTCGGTCAGCCGGTCCATCAGGGTCTGAATCGATTCACCCCGCTCATCCCAGGGTTTGAGGTTAACCATGCCCATGCCGTAGGACGCGCCCGCCCCGTCGGTCATCAGACTGAAACCCGCCAGCGTCGAAACGTTCTCGACCGATTCTTCTTCCGAGGCTATCGCTTCAATCGCATCCAGCACCCGCTCGGTGCGGGCCACGGTGGCACCCGGCGGGGTGGTCACGTTGACGTAAAGCATACCCTGGTCTTCGGTGGGAATAAAGCCCCCCGGCAGGATGGTCGCCAGGCCCCACGTACCCAGCACAAACCCGGCCAGCAGCCCCCAGGTTACCATTTTCCGGCTCACGATCCGGCTCAGCAGCCCCTGGTAGCGACGGGCCAGCCAGTCGTAGCCCCGGTTGAAATGAGCAAAAAACGGCCCCAGCAACCCTTTCTTTTCTCCGTGCGTGGGCCGCAGCAGGATGGCGCATAGCGCGGGCGTGAGCGTGAGGGCGTTCACCCCCGAAATAACAATGGCAATGGCTAAGGTGAGCGAAAACTGACGGTAGAAAATACCCGCCGGTCCCGACATAAACGCGACGGGGATAAACACCGCCGACATCACCAGCGTGATGGAAATGATGGCCCCGGTAATGTCGCCCATAGTAGCCAGCGTAGCCTGAGGGGGAGACAGGTGCTCTTCCTCCATCTTGGCGTGTACGGCTTCGACCACCACTATCGCGTTGTCAACCACAATGCCAATGGCCAGCACCAAGGCAAAGAGCGTGAGCAGGTTAATGGAAAAACCGATGGCACTCATAAACGCAAACGTACCCACCAGCGCCACCGGAACCGCCAGCGCACAGATGAGCGTGGACCGCCAGTCCTGCAAAAACAGAAACACGATCAGGAACACCAGCACGAAGGCTTCAACCAGCGTGTGCAACACGGCCTCAATCGACGCGTCCAGAAACCGCGACACGTCGTAGGCATAGTTGTAGGTCATGCGGGGCGGAAACGAACTTTGTTTGAGTTCGGCCATCCGCTTTTTCACGTTGGCAATAACCTCGCGGGCGTTGGAGCCGGGCCGCTGCTTGAGCATGATAGCCGCCGAAGGCCGCCCGTCGGTTTTCGAGAGGATGCCGTAATCCTGCGAACCGAATTCCACGTCAGCCACGTCTTTCAGGCGCAGCAATGACCCATCGGGATTGGTGCGCAATACGAGGTTTTCGTACTGCTTCGGCTCAAAGAATTTTCCCGTGTAGCGCAGCACATACTGAAGCGTCTGCGGGTCCCGGTCGGCACTTTCACCCGCTTTTCCGGGGGCAGCTTCGACATTCTGCCGTTTGATAGCGTCCACAACCTCAGCTGCCGACACCGCATAAACGGTCATGCGGTCAGGTTTGAGCCACACGCGCATGGCGTAGTCGCGACTGCCCATGATGGCCGCAAAACCCACCCCTTCGATGCGCTTCAGTTCGGCCAGGATGTTGATGTCGGCAAAGTTGTAGATGAATTTCTCGTCCACGGTGGGGTCTTCGCTGAACACGTTGAGGTACAGCAGCATACTATTGACCTCTTTTTCGGTGACAACACCGGCTTTTATGACCTCGGTGGGTAGTTCATCCAGCACGGTCGAGACGCGGTTCTGCACGTTTACGGCGGCCAGGTCGGGGTCAGTACCTACTTTGAAACAGATGGTGATGATGGTCGTACCGTCGTTGCCCGATATGGAGGTCATGTAGGTCATTCCCGGCACACCGTTGATGGCTCGTTCCAACTGGGTGGCTACCGCCTTCACGCTCACGTCGGCAGAGGCCCCGGTGTAGCGGGTGGTCACCGTTACCGAAGGCGGTACGATGTCGGGAAACTGCGTGACAGGCAACTGCGTCAGGGCCAGTAGGCCAAGCAGCACAATCAATACTGAAATAGCCGTCGAGAGGAGCGGCCGCTTAATGAAGGTGTTAAACATAATGGCTTAAGTTGGTGGTCTTCCTCGTTACTGGGCTACCGCAAATACGGCCCGTACACTATCGGCAGGCATTGGGCGGGGCATAATGGCCATGCCGTCGCGGAGTTGCTGAATGCCTTCATACACTACCCGGTCGCCCACGTGCAGCCCGGACTTGACCACGTAAAGCTGACCAATCCGGCTTTGGGGTACAAAGGGCCGGGTACGTACCTTGTTGCCGCCATCCACGACGTACACGAAATTTTTATCCTGCACTTCGAAAACGGCCTTTTGCGGCACCAGCACAGCATCATCCACGTCGGTCGTCAGCCGGATTTTGCCCGTGGCCCCGTGGCGCAGCAACTGATCCGGGTTGGGGAAAGCCGCCCGGAAGGCAATCGTGCCGGAGTTTCCTTCGAAGATGGTCTCGGTCGTTTCAATTTTACCTTTGTAGGGATAAGGCGACCCGTCGGCCAGCAGCAGGTCCACTTCCCGGACCATAGCCTTTTGGGGGTCACGACGTTTGCGGGCAAAGGCCAGGTATTCTTTCTCCGAAATATTGACGTAGACGTACATCCGGCTCAAATCGGAGATGGTCGTCAGCAGGGCACCCTGGTCAATCAGGCTGCCCCGCTTGAAGGGAATTCGGTTGATGATTCCGTCGAAAGGTGCGCGGATGCTGGTCAGCGATACCAGCAGCCGGGCACTGGCTAAGGCGGCTTTTGCCTGATCAATGGTTGCCCGTGCGGTGGCCATTTTGGCGCGGGCGAGTTTGAGTTCGGTGGCCGAGATGACGTTTTTATCCACCAGCAGTTTCACCCGTTCCATTTCTACTTCTACGGACTGCTCCTGGGCCTGGGCACTCTCCAGATTTGCCTGGGCCTCGGCCACTTTGGCCTGATACTCCGCCGGATTGAGCTGAAACAGCACCTGCCCTTTCCGAACGGGGCGTCCCTCATCAACCAGGATGTTATCTA
>JBBRUB010000276.1:0-5609 GCA_038248175.1 Cytophagales bacterium
GGCAACATGGACATGAAAATTGAGGTAATGGTGTAGGAGAATAGAAAAGGGATACTGATGCATCAGTATCCCTTTTCTATTCTCCTACACCATTACCTCAATTTTCATGTCCATGTTGCCCTTCACGGCTTTGGAATATGGGCAAACGGCGTGGGCAGTTTCGGCGAGCTGCTGCAATTCGGCCTTGTCCATACCGGGGGCTTTGACGGTGATTTTTCCCGACAAAAACATGTTGTTACCCTCCTTATTGAGCGAGATGGCTACTTCTACGGCATGGGTGGGCAATATCGTTTTCCGGCGTTCGGCAACGGCCATCAGCGCACCGTTGTAACAGGCACTGTAGGCCGCGGCAAACAGCATTTCGGGGTTAGCGGCTTCGCCCTTGCCGTGCATTTCCACTGGCCGACGCACCTTTAAATCCAATACGCCATCAAGCGATTTAACGTCGCCTTCGCGGCCACCCACGTTGCTGACGGTGGCGGTGTAAACTATCTCGGCAGTTGATGAAATTTCTGTGGTTGTCATGTCTGGTTTGATTATTGATTTAGACGAACTGTCTCTAACCAAACCCACAATAGCCCAAACTGTTGCCAACGGTTGGCGCGGGTCGGGTTCTGATATTTTGACTTACCTTTGCTTAGAGGGTTTACCGATAACAAAATCGCAATAGAACCCAGCCCGTCGCGTTTTTTATGGATACGCACCAACCGGACCACCGAAACGCCGGACCACCACCCAGATGAATCTACGAGTTGTCACATACAATAGCCGTGTACTCCTGACCTGTGGACTGGGGTTGCTGCTGCTGATCGGGAGCCTTTCCACGCAGGCGCAGCGCAGACGTGCCACCCCGCCCGATTCGGCCCTGGCCAAAGCCGGTTCGACCACGACCGTGCGGATGGAGGAGGAAACGCTCTTTGCCGATGGGATGCGATTTCTGATGACCGACGAGCCGACCAAAGCTGTAGCGCAGTTTGCGAAGGTCCTCCAGAAAAATCCCGACAACGCAGCCGCTCAATACGCTACGGCCAACGCCCTCTCAAAAACCGGCAAAACCACCGAAGCCATCCCCTACGCTGCCAAAGCCTACACGCTGGATGGCAAAAACAAGTTTTACGCGCTGTTACTGGCTGAGTTGTATGTGAAGCAGAAACGCTACGGCGAAGCCGAACAGTTGTATGAAGCCATGCTGAAACAAGGCCCCGAAAATGCTGAATACGGAGTTGAACTGGCGGCCATTTATCTCTTTGACGACAAGCCCGATAAAGCTCTGGATACCTACAACAGGGTGGAGCGAGACCTGGGGGTGAATGAGGAGATTTCGAGGCAGAAACAGCGTATCTACCTAAAGCAGAATAAGATTGACAAGGCGGTTGAGGAAGCCGAAAAACTGGCACAGTCGGAACCCGGCGACCCGGATTACCTGCTTGAAGGAGCCGAACTGCTCGTAGCCAACGACCGCAACGACGAAGCTATCAGCTGGATTGACCGCGCCCTGAAACTCAACCCCGACCTGCCCCAGGCCCATATCCTGCTGGCCGACATCTACCGCAAAAAAGGTGACACCGCCCGCGTAACCGAAGAACTCAACAAGGTCATTGCCAACCCCAATCTGGAAGCGGGCCTGAAAGCCCGAATTCTGTCGAGCTATGCTGATTTGACCGGAAATGGTCCTATAGCGCAGCAGGACGCGCTCAAAATGGGCGAGGCACTGGCCAAAGCCAATCCAAACGACCCAAAATCGCAGGTGATGGTAGCCGATTTACTTCTCCAACAGGGCCGTAAAGCTGACGCCCGCAATGCCTACGCCCGCGCGGCCCGGCTCGACGGCTCAATTTACGAGATCTGGGGGGCGTTGCTGCGTCTGGATGGCGAACTGAACCAGGCCGATAGTTTGCTGAAGCACTCCGAAGAAGCTCTGGAAGTATTTCCCACGCAGGGGCTGTTCTGGTACTCCAACGGCTCGGCCAACCTGATTAAACGACGGTATCAGCAGGCCGTCGATGCGCTTGAAGAAAGCCAGAAACTCTTATCCGCTACCAACATCCGGGAGTTACAGAGTGGCATTCAGGCCCAACTGGGCGACGCATACAACGGGCTGGGTGAACACGCCAAATCGGACGAAGCTTACGAAGCCGTACTGAAAACCGACCCCCTCAACGACTACGTCCTGAACAATTACAGCTATTTTCTGTCGCTGCGGAACGAGAAGCTGGACCGGGCTTTGCAGTTGAGTACCAAACTGATTGAACGCCACCCTGCTTCATCCACCTACCTCGATACCCATGCCTGGGTGCTGTACGTATCGAAAGACTACGCCAAAGCGAAACAGTATCTGGAAAAAGCCCTGGCCGACCCATCGGGCGTGAGCGGCACCATCATTGAACACTACGGCGACGTACTGTTCCAGCTCGGCGAGCGCGACAAGGCTCTGGACCAGTGGAAACAGGCTAAAGCCAAAGGCGGTGCCGGACCCGATATAGACAGGAAAATTACTACCGGTAAACTATAAGAACAGCCGTTGGTCTGCACCCTTCAAATGACCGGTTGGTCAGCACAGAAATTCGAGAAAGAGGTTGCCAATGGCCCACCCATACATGAACAAGTACCTGTTTATTGCCCTCTTACTGGGCGTAATCATATCTGCTGAAAGTTGCAGGCGTCGGACCCGAACCTCCGTAGCGGAGGCACCGGATACAGTTTTGGCCCAGCCCGATTCGAGTGCCTCCGTCATTGTGCCGCCCATATCAGTTGACTCAGTGGCGGTGCTGCCCAACCGGCCCGGCATTAGCGAAGCCCGCGCTAACGTGGCCGAGATCGATTTCGACTACCTGACGGCCAAATCAAAAATCTCGTTCAAAAGCCCTGAGCAGTCCATCGACAATGCCAGCGTCAATATCCGGGTTCGTAAAGACAGCATGATTTGGGTATCCATCAGCAAACTCGGCATTGAAGCCGTGCGGAGTCTCATCAGCCGTGATTCTATAGTTATTCTCGACAAAATTCACCGCGAATACTCGGTATATGACTACCCGACACTCAGTAAGCAGTTCAATTTTGCCATGAACTTCGATTTGTTACAGGCTCTCATCGTGGGCAACTTACCGCTGCCCAAACGCCCGGCGCAGAAGGTAAAAAACGAGCGTGACTATCTGTTGCTACGGCAGAGCGAGGGTAAAGTACTGGTCGAGAATTACATTGGCGAAGACCGAAAGCTGAAAAAACTGATGGTGACGGAGCAGCCCACCAAAAACACACTGCGGCTGGATTATGAGGATTTTTCGTCGCTCAATAATTTTTTATTTCCCTACACCAGTCTCGTCACGCTCGATTACCAGTCTAAAACCGACGGGCGGTTTTACCAGACGCTCCTCCGCATCAAACACAACAAAGTTGAACTGGTGGACAAAAATCCCGGCTTTCCGTTCACGATTCCGGCGAGCTACGAACGACGGCCCCAACGTTAAACTGACGAGTTTCTATGCGTTTCTCCCACCCTATTCTCTTTGCTGTTTTTCTGTTCATTGGCAGTTTGCTGGTTACCCCTTCGGTATTTGGGCAGCAACAGGGGCGGCAGGCACTGGAAAAGGAAAAGAAGCAGAACATTGAGAAGATGAACCAGCTCAGGACAGTGTTACGCAAGACGTCTTCAGAGAAAAATGTCAGCTTGGGCCAGTTAAAAATACTCGATCAGCAGATTCAGGTGCAGTCGAAACAGATTGGTCTGATCAACAAAGACATTCGACTAACTGAAAGCGAGATTACCGAACTCCGCAAAGCCAGCACCGCCCTCAGCCGCGACCTGAATACGCTCAAAGCCGAGTATTCGGCCATGATTTACAATGCCGATAAACGACGGCAGCAGGTCAATCCACTCGGCTTTTTATTTGCTTCCGACAATTTCAATCAGCTCGTGGCACGGTATCGGTACCTGCGGCAATACTCCGACGCCCGCCAGGGTCAGGTGCGGCAGATGAACAATATTCAGGCCGATTTGCAAACCAAAGAACAGATTACGCAGCGTAAACGCCAGCAGCAGAAAGGAACGCTGGTGGCCAAAGTCGGCGAAACAAAGAAACTGGAGGGTCTGAAAGACGAGAAGAACCAGGTAGTTAAGGCCCTCAGCGCGAAAGAAAGTGAACTTCAGACTGAACTTGCCGAAAGCCGACGGGCCGTGGCGCAGTTAGAGTCGATGATTACGCGCATTGTAGCCCGCGAACGGGCCGAACGCGCCCGGCGCGAAGCGATAGAGCGGGCTGAACGAGACCGTTTGGCACGAGCCGCCAAAGCCGAAGCCGCCCGACGGGCCGCTGAACGCAAACGCGCTGAAGAGGCCGTGGCAGCCGCCCAGAAAGCGGGCGAAAAACCCGACCCTACCGACGTAGCCCGCGCCGAACGACCTGCTGAACCCGAACCAGCCGCCCCAAAACCCGACGAGCGAAGCAATACAAATCTCAACCGGGAAGAAACGGCCCTTGCATCTTCCTTTGCCGCATCCAGAAACCGTCTGCCCTGGCCTGTGAATAGAGGATTTATTTCCGACCACTTCGGTCGGCGTCCGCACGGGGTACTGAAGGGAATCTACGTAGAGAATCAGGGCGTTGATATTCAGACCAATGCGGGTGAGGGTGTAAAAACAGTCTATGATGGCATTGTACAGGACGTAGCCAGCATGCCTGGTATGAACAACGTAGTAGCCATTCAGCACGGCGATTATTTTACGGTCTATGCCAAACTCAGGAGCGTATCAGTTCGGGTAGGTCAGCGTGTCAAAGCTCGCGAAACCATCGGCACCGTAGCCACCGACAAAAACGGCATCTCCGAAATTCAATTCCAAATCTGGAAAGAGTTCACCAAACTCAATCCGGAATCGTGGCTTAGCCCACGCTGAAGTTATGAATGGTCCGCCGTTGCGGTTGTATAGTTGCTTCGCCTACAACCAGGTCGTGACCTCATAACTTTATAACTCTAGGACTGTACAACTCGACAACTCAAATAGAAATGTCTGTTCATAATCCCGATATCAAGCGCGTTACGACGCATACGTTGCAGGAACTGAAGAATAAGGGCGAAAAAATATCGGCCCTCACCGCTTACGATTACTCGATGGCGCGGGCCGTTGACACGGCGGGCGTTGAAGTGATTCTGGTGGGCGATTCAGCCTCTAATGTCATGGCCGGTCACGAAACAACGCTGCCCATCACGCTCGACCAGATGATTTACCATGCCAGCTCGGTAGTACGGGGCGTAAAGCGGGCGTTAGTCGTGGTTGATTTACCGTTTGGTTCGTATCAGGGCAACTCGTCGGAAGCGCTGCGGTCGGCCATTCGGATTATGAAAGAATCCGGTGCGCACGCCATCAAGCTGGAAGGCGGTCTGGAAATCCGGGAATCGATTGTGCGTATTTTGAGCGCGGGCGTTCCTGTTATGGGTCACCTCGGCCTGACGCCCCAGTCAATCTATAAGTTTGGTACGTATGCCGTGCGGGCCAAAGAAGACGCCGGGCAAGCCTGAGCAGCTGAGCGGATTATTTGGGGCGCGGCCGCGGTAAACCCTTGTCGGGTTGCGATAGTTTTCCGGCGCGTAACTCTTTCACGGCGTGGGCCACC
>JBBRUB010000277.1:0-5603 GCA_038248175.1 Cytophagales bacterium
ACGTAGGTTCTGAGGTAGTCGAGCAGCCAGGGCATTGGGTCAAGGTCGAGGTCGTAAATACGTGGATAAAAGCCTTTCAGCATGTAATCTTCGTAGATATCGAGTGCGTAGGGCGTGGCCTGAATTTCGGCGAGTGAGAGGGGGAGCAGGTTAAAAATAGCAACCCGCCCGGCCAGACTTTGCGAGACGCTCTGCATGAGCAGCAGGTTTTGCGAACCTGACAATATGAACTGTCCGGCTGTTTTCTCCCGGTCGGTAATGACCTGAATGTACGATAGCAGGTCGGGTGCGTACTGAACCTCGTCCAGAATTGCTTTCCCCGTAATGGACTGTAAAAATCCCTTTGGGTCCGACAGGGCGAACGTCCGCAGTTCGATGTCTTCCAGATTCAGGTACGTATGATCGGGAAACAGGGCCTGAATAAGCGTCGATTTACCGCTTTGACGCGGTCCGGTTACGGCTACAACCGGCATCTTCTCAGCGGCTGCCCTGATGTACTGTCCCAGAATACGATCAATCATTTTTTGCAGATTAGAAGTTCAATTTCTAATCTGCAAGAACGAACTTTTATTCGCGTGTTCGTGCATTTGGCTCTGTAAATCTCCAATTGACGCTGTCGGTTAGTTCGTATTTTTGCGGCCTTACATTCCAACTGATGGTTAAGAAAATTGCTCTTGGGTTTGTAGCTCTGTTATTGATACTCGTGGGGTGGCAGTGGGAGTTGGTGCGGCATGGCTACCGGCTGGCGAAAGGCCAACTCACCATTATGCTCAACACCCGCCCCGTTGCCGATGTCATGGCCGATGCTACCTATCCTGATTCGCTGAAACGGAAAATCCGGCTTATTGGCGAAATCAAACGGTTTGCTGTTGATTCGCTGCACCTCGACCCGTCGGGGAGTTACGAGTCGTTTTACGATTTGAAGGGCAAGCCGCTGATGTGGGTGCTGGTGGGATCGGAACAATATCGGCTGATGCCGTGGGAATATAAGGTGCCGATTCTGGGCGCGTTTCCGTACAAAGGGTATTTTGACCATGACCAGCTTCTGCACGCCGATACGCTGCTGCAACAGGAAGCATATGACACGCAGATTAACGAAGTGGCGGCTTTCTCGACGCTGGGTATCCTGAATGAACCCATTTTGTCCAACATGCTGCGCCGGTCTGATGGGAGCCTGGCCGAACTGATTATCCACGAACTGACGCACGGTACGCTGTTCGTTCCTGACAATCTGGAGTACAACGAGAACCTGGCTGATTTTGTGGGCGAGTACGGGGCGGAGCGGTTTCTGGCCGGTAAGTACGGGCGCGATTCGGAGCCGTACCGCAACTACCTGAGCCGCAAAGAATACGGCGAACGTTACGACGAACACATTTTGCGCGGTACCCAAACGCTCGACAGTTTGTACAAAACGTTTAAACCTCAGACGCCCGCAGCGGTCAAAGAATCGTTAAAATGGCAGACTATTGGTGGCATCGTTGCCAGTGCCGATACCTTAACCGATAACCGGATACGAACGAAGCCTATTCCAAAAAAGGAGTCGTTGGGCAAACTAAACCTACCCAATAATGCGTATTTTATAGGGTACCTTACGTATCGGAAACAGCAGAATCAGTTTCGGACCGAGTTTGCAAAGCGGTTTGGCGGCAATTTTGATCGCTATCTGACGGACCTTAAAAAGACCTATCCATCCCTGTAAAACCGACTCGATAAATACGTTTCGATATTATGAAAAAATACATCTTTGGCCTGCTCGCTATCTCTGTTCTGGCCACCGGATTTACCTACGTGAACGCGTACCGGCGCGTGGTGAACAACAGCTTTGGGCCGGGCGAACACCTCGAATACCGCGTTCACTACGGATTTATCAACGCGGCTACGGCACTGATTGACGTCAGTCCCACGCTGTATAAAGTGAACGAGCGGCCCTGCTACCGCGTCAACGTGGAAGGGCGTACCGTGGGTGCGTTCGACCTCGTTACCCGCATCCGCGATACCTGGCGGTCGTACATTGATACGTCAGCTATTTTGCCGCAGAAATTCTTTTCGAGCCTTCAGGAAAACAAGTACCGTAAGGAAGAAAACATTACGTTTTACCACGCGACCAACACCGTGAAGGCAGAAGAAAAGACTGAGCGCAACATGTTTAACGTCCCGGAAAACGTCCACGATTTTGTGAGCGGTTACTACTTTCTGCGGACCATCGACTTCAATAAAATGGCTAATGGGCAGGTGATTGAACTCCCGGCTTTCTACGACGATACGCTCTACAACATGAAGGTTCGGTACCGCGGAAAAGACGTGATCAAAACCAAACAGGGTAAGATCAACGTCATTAAACTTAATCCGGTATTGCCCAAAAACGGTTTGTTTAAAGAAGATGAGTCGATTCGTATTTTCGTGTCCGACGATGTCAACAAAGTACCCGTCAAAGTTGAAGTGGACCTGTGGCTGGGTGCAATGGTGATGGATCTGAAGAACAACAAAAATCTGAAGCAACCGCTCCGGTTCTTCTAACGGGTTATTATCCATTTGAGTAACCGTTCCGGTCCCGACAGCCGGCTCCAGCGCACCGACCAGAACGGCTGTGCTACCGCCCCGAAACTGGCGTAAAAGGCCCGAATCGACGGTTTTTCGGGACTTTCAAAGTCGAACAGCAATGGACCATCTGCGTTATAATGCCCGGCTTTCTTCTGAATGATCCGGTCAATGAGCAGCGTTCGGGCATTACGGTGCCGACCAGTTTCCGTGGCTGCGTTGAAGAGGTAGATAATTCGATTATTATCCTGCACAAACAGGGTTCCGGCTTCTGTTTTTCCGCTCCGCTCGGCGTAAAGTAGCGTGGTCATATTCCGTTTCTGTAACTCGGTGTATAGGTTTCGGAAGATAGAATAAGCCCAGTTACCCACGCCCCCATCTATGGTGTCAGCGTGGTTTTTCCGAAACAGCGCGATGAGTGGTTCGATGTCGGTGGCTTCCCGAACGGACCAGTTAGTGGTTTGCGACCGGCGCAGATTTCGCCGGCGGTCGGACGTGTAGCGGGCATAAATGGCGGGGTACGCATCTGACAAATCCAGCACCTGCGTACTCAGTTGCCGCACCAGCCCGAACGGCACATCAACTGGCGGATACTGCCCCACCTGCCAGATCGCCCCATATCGAAATCGCTCGTAAACTAACTGGTAAAACGGCATTGTATCCAGAATGGGATCGCGGCTGAATACGCCCAGCATCTGACAGAAAAACGGCTGATGTATCCGCCACACGCCCCATTTTCGGCGCAGGGGTACGGGCAGTACAGCGGCATACTCACCAGCTTCATCTGTCAAAACCACTCCCATCCATGTCCAGTCCGGGCCGGGCAGTACGGCGTCCAGATACCACGAAAAGCCAAAGACAATCCGCTGCGCCGAAGTGGCTACGCAGGCATCCCAGGCAGTAGTGTTAATGAGGGCGCGGGAACGTATGACAGGTATCAATGAGCAGTTATCAGACCGCAACGTATGCGTCAGCAATGATAACTGATAACTGCCTACTTAAATAATGCCCGCAGCTTGGCCACCGCGTCACGGGTTTCGGTCTGTTTGGCTACGAGGTCGCTGACGGTCTGCACGGCGTGTATGACCGTAGTGTGGTCGCGCCCGCCAAAGTGGTAACCAATGGATTTGAGCGATAAATCCGTTTTTTCTTTGGCCAGATACATGGCTACCTGACGCGGATGAACTACCTCGCGTCGGCGGCCTTTGGATTTCAGATCGGCTATGGTTACGTTAAAATAATCGGCTACGGCCTCCTGAATCGAGTCGATGGTTACTTCGCGCTCCGAGTCCACAACAATGCTGCGGAGCGTGGTTTTAGCCAGATCAAGGTCAATCTCGCGCCGGTTCAGCGATGCCTGCGCCATCAGCGAAATAATGACGCCTTCCAGCTCGCGCACGTTGGTATTGACGCTGTGGGCCAGGTACTCGATAACATTGTTCTCGATAAAAATACCTTCGGCCTGGAGTTTCTTCTGAATAATGGCAATGCGCGTTTCCAGATCGGGCGTTTGCAGGTCGGCAGAAAGCCCCCACTTAAACCGCGACAGCAGCCGGTCTTCGAGCCCGTCAAGGGCACGCGGGGCGCGGTCGGAGGTCATGATAATCTGCTTGCCGGACTGATGCAGGTGGTTGAAAATATGGAAGAAAATCTCCTGCGTCTTTTCTTTTTTCTGCAAAAACTGCACGTCGTCAATCACCAGCACATCCACCTGCATGTAAAAGGACGTAAAGTCGCGGATGCCATCGGAGCGGACGGCGTTCAGAAACTGGTTCGTGAATTTCTCCGACGTAACGTAGAGAACAAACTTGTTCTGGTTGTTATTCTTGATGTAGTTGCCAATGGCCTGCACCAGGTGGGTTTTGCCCAGCCCCACGCCCCCGTGAATCATGAGCGGGTTGAACGACGTAATGCCGGGCCGCTCAGCCACGGCATAGCCCGCCTGACGTGCCAGCCGGTTGCAGTCGCCCTCGATGTAATTGTCGAAGGTATAAGTCGGGTTGAGGTACGAGTCGAGGGTGAGCGAGTCGAGGTCTTTGAGTTCAAACGGACTCCGCAGCAGGTTGGGCGTAACGTTATCGGGCCGGGAGGTTTGGGGGGTTTTGGTGGTGGGCATTTTCACCGTCAGCGGCTTGTTCTGACTGTCGCCATTATCGACAATAATCGAGTATTCCAGTTGTCCTTCGCGGCCAATGGCTACATCCAGTGCTTTACGCAGCGCATGAACGAAGTTTTCTTCGATGTGTTCGTAAAAGAATTCGCTTGGTACCTGAATGGTCAGTACGTTCCCGTTAAGCCGGGCCGGTACAATCGGCTCGAACCAGATATTGAAACTATCTTCGGGAACAATATCCCGAATCACGCTCAGGCATCGATTCCAGACCGTAATTACTTCACGCTGCATGTTGGGCTGGGGTGTTCCGTTCACGGGTACTGCTAAAATTACGGTAGGTTAACCAACAAACTGGCTGGTCAAAAAAAGGGAGACAAATGTAGCAAATAACAGAATGGGTAGCCCCCGTAAGACCAGCTTTATTTCGCAGAGTCACGGACAGCACGGGGCTACCATTCAGCGATTGTGAAGCGAAAGTTACGTCTTCACAACTGAAGGTCAAACGCTTGCGGCAATCCCTTTGAATAATGCAAACCAACTGGCAACAGGCTTCTGCAATGGCCCGGAATTGCCCCCAAAAAGATAAAGGGCTACTTTTACCCATATTGTTTTGCACAAACGCATGAACACACATCAGCAACCCGATTTTCTGCCCGCCCAAAAAGCCGACTGGCTGGCGCAGGTTCGGCGCGAACTTAAAACCGAACGTACGGCCGATGCGCTCCGCTGGAACCTGCCGGGTGAGTCCACGCCGGGCGAGTCCACGCCGGGCGAGTCCACGCCGGGCGTAGAATCGTCAGGCGGATTTTTGCTGAATGCTTACTACACTGCCGACGATCTTGCCCAATTGCCGCTCGATGCCATACAATCAGTGCAGAAAAACCAGCCCGGCTGGTTCAATACGCCCCAATACGCCACTGGCAATCAGACGACTGAGCAAAACGAAATCCTG
>JBBRUB010000278.1:0-5577 GCA_038248175.1 Cytophagales bacterium
ACTGATGATTCGGGCTATTCTTATAGCCTTCCTGTAAAGTTAGCACCTCAGTTGGCTCTAAATCGATGTAGCGTTTGGTCTTCATTTTGCAATAATACGAGTACTTAGCCTGTTTTAACCAATATTGTCTCATTACTTAACTGGCAGGAGTTAAATGTTTAAAGCCAGAACTTACGGTTTTTGGGTTTCTCTCCCGTGAATACCGTGATAGCTGTCTGGAAACGTGCCCGCCAGTTTGGTGGACGATGGGCAATCTCCCGTTTGTCTTTGCTATGGTCAATCACGATTCCACTTACTACTGTGGCCCCTGACAAATTAGGATTGCCCACCAATACCGACTCATCGGGGTGGTTGGCTTTTATTTGATCAAAGGTCAGTTCGTTCATCGTGTTTGTCTGTTGATGTCTTTATTAGCTAACGCCTGCTGTCCCGTTTCCGTTTGTGGCCCATACCACGCCATCAGCAAACTGTCTTCAAATGAGCTGTCGGCGTTGCGGGTTTTGTTTTTCATGCGGCCTTCGTCCACAAACCCCATGCTGCGATACAGGCCGGTGGATTTCTCGTTCGATGCCCGCGACTCCAGTTCTACGCGCCTGACTTTGGGAAACCGGCGTTGTACATCGGTCAGAAACGCGCTGAAAAGCTGTTTACCGATGCCTTTGCCCTGCACGTCGGGATGCACGACGATGGTCAGGCCTATCAGGTTATGGTCGAAGACAGTCAGCCCGCTTTTTGCCGCGTGAATCTCGCCAATGATCTGCCCGGCAGCGTCAACCGCTATCAGCATCAGCCCGTGTTTCTCTACCGTATGGAACAGGTCCGTAAAATACGCATTCGTCAGTTCCGATTCTGTTCGGGCAATCCCCTGACTGATGCGGGCAACGGTCCGGTGCAACGTGCCGATGGCGTTTAGATCCTGCCGGGTGGCGGGTCTGATGATGAGCGTATTTTCTGTCATGCGTTTTTTGTCATGCTGAGGAACGAAGCATCTCTTTGTAGCTGGAAGGTACTCACTATCAATCGAGATACTTCCCTCCGGTCCGGCGTACCAGTCAGCATGACAAAAAATGCTGTACCGAGAAAATCCTCAAACCGCGTCAGATAAACTCGTGAACGTAAACTCGCGGATTTTCATAGGGGGAATCAGGTAGTTCCGGTCCGATTCGGTGCTGACTACGCGCTCCGGTTTGCCCAGGGCTTCGAGGTTGTTGAGCATGATAATTGGGCTTTCGTTGAAGCGGAAATTCTTGACCGGAAACTTGATTTTGCCGTTCTCGATGTAAAACGTACCGTCGCGGGTCAGGCCCGTGAGCAGGATGGTCTGCGGGTCAACGGTGCGAATGTACCAGAGTTTCGTGACCAGAATGCCGCGCTGTGTGCTTTTGATCATGGCATCGAGCGATTGGTTGCCACCCATCATCATTACGTTGTTGGGGAACGGCGTGGCTTTCTTGCCCTGCTTTTGTGCCCAGTACCGCGAATACGCCAGGTTCTTGACCACACCCTTCTCGATCCACATCGTTTTTTCCTGCGCTTGCCCATCGCCCGCCCACGGAGACGCGGGTAGGTCGGGGTTCGTGGGGTCTGAGTAGATCGTGACGCGCTCATCCACGATTTTATCGCCAATTCGGCTTTTACCGCCGGTTTTGCTAAAGTACGACCGGCCTTCGTCGGCAGAGCGGGCATCCATGTCGAAGAAGATGTTTTCGAGCAACACCGCTGCGGCTGTCGGTTCCAGAATAACGGTGTATTTGCCCGGTTCCAGCGCGCGGGCGGCTGCCGAATCGCGTGCTTTCAGGATGGCAACGCTGGTGGCATCCGCCATGTTGAGTTTGCCGAAATCGCTGTATCCCCGCGCTACGTAGCCCGATCCTTTGCCATCGTCGGTGCGGACGGTGAGCGAGAAGTTGACGTTGCTGCTGGGGTAGTAGGCAAACAAACCCTTCGAGTTCATCATGGCCTCGTAGCCGTGCTGATCGTTCAGGAATCCGGCTCCGGTCAGTTTGGCATCGCGGGTTAGTTGCAGGCTTTTGATCACGGCACCGGCGCGGACATCGGGTGTGATATTGGCCGTCGAGTCGAAAAAGCCGCTCGATTTGAGGTACGTCTGCGGACCGAGAACCCCCACGTATTCGGGGTTTTCGGGCGCGAGCTGGGCCAGTTCCTCAGACCTGCGCACGACTTTTTCGAGCGATGCATCATCAAACTCGTCAATAGTAGCCGTGCCCACTTTCTTACCAAACGCCGATTGCACGGCGAGGTTCTGGTTCGTCAGCGAGCCGCTGGTACTGACTTCGTTGCGGGCGTAGCGCACGTTGCCGCTTTCATTGCCCGATAAATTTACTTCGCACTCGTCCGCTTTGGAAAAGGCGAGGACTTTGGTGAGCAGGGCCCTGGCTTCTGCTTCGGTGAGTATAACTGCCATGAGTTTTTTTGGGACACAGAGATGCACGGAGGAGACACGGAGATTCACAGAGAAAAAGGGAGAACAAAGAAAAATTTTCTCTGTGAATCTCCGCGTCTCCTTTGTGTGTCTCTGTGTCCCACCTTTCTTTAAATCTTTCTACCGGTATTAATCACATTCACCCCGTTGAAGCGGGTGGTGCTGCTGCCGTGCGAGACCGCACTGCTCTGACTGGGCTGGCCCTTTCCGTCGAAGAAGCTGCCGCCGAGCCGGTAATCGCTTTCATCGCAAACGGCCACGCACGAGTTCCAGAATTCCTGGGTGTTACTCTGGTAGGCCACGTCTTTAAGCATCCCGGCAATCTGCCCGTCTTTGATTTCGTAGTACAACTGCCCGCCAAACTGGAAATTATACCGTTGCTGGTCGATACTGAACGAGCCATCGCCAATGATATAAATTCCTTTTTTGACGTCTTTAATCATGTTCTGCACCGACAGGGGCGTTTTGCCTGGCTCCAGCGATACGTTGGCCATGCGCTGAAACTGCACCGAACTCCAGCTATCGGCGTAGCAGCACCCCTGCGAATGTGCTTCGTCGATGATATGCACCTGGTCGCGGATGGCCTGGTAGTTGACAAGAACGCCGTCCTTTACCAAATCCCACTTGCCGGTTTGTACGCCCTCGTCGTCGTAGCCCACCGCGCCCAGCGAACCGGCCTGCGTTTTGTCGGCCACGAGCGTTACCTGCGGGCTACCGTACTTAAAATCTTTCGTCTTCCACTTATCCAGCGTAGCGAAACTGGTGCCGGCGTAGTTGGCTTCGTAGCCCAAAACGCGGTCGAGTTCGAGCGGGTGACCAACGGATTCGTGGATGGTGAGCCAGAGGTGGCTGGGATCCAGTACGAGGTCGTACTTGCCTGCTTCGACGGATTTGGCGGTGTGTTTGGCGCGGGCCTGCTGGGCAGCTGCCGTTACGTCTTCGAGCATGTCGTAGCCCATGCCGTAGCGGGTGGTGATGCCCGTTACCTTGTCTGACGGATTGGCCTGCAAATACTCATACCCCATGCCAACGGGCGAACTGAGCGACTGGCGGGTTTCAAATTTTCCCGTTTTGGCATCAATAGCGGTGACGCCAAAGGTGGGCCATATCCGGTGAATGTCCTGATCGGCATACGTACCGTCGGTGGTGGCGATGTATTTCTGCTCGTTCACCATGAACAGCACCGAGTTGACGTAGTTTGCGCCATTTTTGAGGGCCGCAGCGTTTACGTCCATCAGCAGATCGACCTTTTCTTTGATCGGTACCTCGAAGGCATTCCGCTTGATGGGTGCTTTCCAGCTTACTTCGCCGTAGCCTTTTTGCGCGGCCAGTTGCACTGGCTCTTTCATCAGTTTGGCGTTGGCTTTGGCAATGGCTACGGCTTTGTCGGCGGCTTTGGCCATGTCGGCTTCGCTTTTAGCATCGACCACGGCGGCAAATCCCCAGCAGCCGTCAGCAATAACGCGGACACCTACGCCGTAGCTTTCGGTATTGACAATGTTCTGCACCTTGTCTTCGCGCGTAACGACAAACTGGTTCAGGTACCGGCCAATGCGGACGTCGGTATAGGTTGCGCCTTTACTTTTGGCCGCATTGAGGGCGGCATCGGCCAGGCGTTTCTTGGCAATCACGTCCATTCCCGTTTCGAGCAGGGCTTCGGGGGCGATGTTGCGGGAAAAAGCGGGCAGGGTGGGCAGGAGGATGCCGGCGGCACCGAGAGACATGTATTGGTTAAATTCTCTTCTATTCATGGTTTTTTTGGGGACACAGAGTCACACGGAGGAGACACAGAGAT
Source organism: Cytophagales bacterium (assembly GCA_038248175.1). GTDB lineage: Bacteria > Bacteroidota > Bacteroidia > Cytophagales > Spirosomataceae > Spirosoma. The sequence goes on from JBBRUB010000278.1 coordinate 4,239, forward strand.
TCACAGAGAAGAAAGGAGAGTTAAATAGAGAAATTTGAGCAACGTTTGAGGCCTTCGCGGAGCATTTTTACCCGAAAGTTGATGAGGAGACCCAGTTTGAAGTTGCCGAATTTGAGATATGTCAGAATCTGGGCTTCGTGAATTGGGATCAGTTCATCAACTGTTTTGAGTTCGATCACCAGCTTTTCTTCAACCAGCAAATCAATTCGGTAGCCGTGTTCAAGCTGGATGCCTTTGTAGAAAATAGGCATCGTTACTTCTCGTTCAACGTATAATCCAGCTTCCTGCAATTCGTAGTGCAGGCACTCCTGATACGCTGATTCTAACAACCCCGGTCCTAATACTTTATGAACGTCAATGGCTTTGCCGATCACAATAGTTGCTAACTCATTCTCCGTATATCTCCGGGTTTCATGCTGCATTTTAGTTATGTTTTTTGGGGACACAGAGTTACACGGAAAAGACACGGAGTTGCACAGAGATTTTGAGAGCAAAGGGAGTTATATCTCTTACTCTCTCTTTTTTCTTTGTGTATCTCTGTGTCTCCTTTGTGCATCTCTGTGTCCCACCCTTTCTTAAACAGCGTCAGACAATGAAGTAAACGTAAAGTCCCGAATCTTCATCGGCGGGATCAGATGGCCACCCGCCCGCACGGGTTTGCCGAGGGCTTCGAGGTTGTTGAGCATGATGACCGGGCTTTCGTTGAAGCGGAAGTTCTTGACCGGAAACTTGATCTGCCCGTTCTCGATGTAAAACGTACCGTCGCGGGTCAGGCCGGTGTAGAGCAGCGTTTGTGGGTCCACGGCGCGGATGTACCACAGCCGCGTGACGAGAATACCTTTGTCGGTGCTTTTGATCAGATCGGCCAGAGATTGCGTACCGCCCATCATGATAATACCGCCCGGCGAGGGTACGGCCTTCACGCCTTTTTTATCAGCCCAGAAACGCGAGTAGTACATGTTCTTGACCACTCCGTTCTCAATCCAGGCAATCTTTTCCTGCGGGCGTCCATCGCTCCCGCCACCACCAAAACGCCCACCCCCGCCACCAAACGGCGACAACGGCAGTTCAGGATTGGTGGGGTCGGTAATGATCGTGACGCGCTCATCGAAGAGTTTTTCGCCCAGCCGGGTGCCACCGCCTTTCTTGCTCAGGAACGACCGGCCTTCGTCGGCATTACGACCGTCCATGTTACCCATCATGTTTTGCAGCAGCTCGACTGAGGCCGTTGGCTCCAGAATGACGGTGTATTTGCCCGGCTCCAGTGCCCGCGCCGTTGACGACGCCATGGCTTTTTGCATGGCCACTTCGGTAGCGGCTTTGGTGCTGAGTTTGCTCA
>JBBRUB010000279.1:0-5563 GCA_038248175.1 Cytophagales bacterium
GGTTACTAATATAGCGTGTTTTGTCTTTGCCGTGGCGCTTCTTGCATAGGGCCAGAACTCAACCCTGACTGGTACGATGGCCGGTCAGATCGTGTTGGAGGGGTTCCTGAATATTCGACTCAAACCCTGGCTTAGGCGGCTCATTACCAGGCTCATCGCTATTATACCGGCCATGATCGTTGCCATTCTGTACGGCGAGGAAGGGACTAACGAACTACTTATCTTTAGTCAGGTTATCCTGTCACTGCAACTCAGTTTCGCTGTGGTGCCGCTGGTCATCTTCACGAACGATAAGTTCAAGATGGGCCGCTTTGCCAACCCCGCATGGGTGCGTATTACGTCGTGGGTGGTGGCTATTATCATCATCGTGCTAAATGCCTATTTGCTCTGGAACACATTCTTTTAGTCCTCAAACAAGCTCACAAAAAGGGGCTGTCTCGCGTGAGACAGCCCCTTTTTTGTGTTGGAAACTCAGTTTCAATACGTCGTTGTGCTAATGGGCTGGCGGGTTGTTACGCTCTCCTGTACGAACGCAATCAAATCCTGATTCAGCCGGTCTTTTTCGAGATAGAACAAGCCGTGCGCATTGCCCTCGTAAACGATGAAGTGCGCATTCGGAATGGCTTTGGCCGTTCGCTCACCCGATGCCTCGATGGGGACGGTTTTATCGTCGTCACCGTGAATGATCAGCGTGGGTATGGTAATCTTAGCTAAGTCGGCCCGGAAGTCCGTTTCGGCGAAGGCGTGGGCGGCATCGAGGGTTGCTTTCTGCGAGGCTACGTAGGCCCGGTTGAAATCGCCCTGCAACTGCCCATTGCTGGCGGGGCTGCTGAGCAGGGAGTTGCCGTAAAACTGCTTGCCGAACGTTTGCAGAAAATCAGCCCGGTCTTTTTCCAGCCCGTCATAAATGCCCTGGAAAACGCTGGCGTCCACGCCATCGGGGTTGTCGTCGGTCTTGAGCATGAACGGCGTTACGGAACTGATAAACGCCACTCGGCTTACCCTCGCTCCGCCGTGTCGCCCCATGTAGCGCGCCACTTCGCCACCGCCCATCGAGAAGCCCACGAGCGTTACGTTTTGCAGGTCCAACTCGTCCAGTACCGCTTTCAGATCATCGGCCAGCGTATCGTAATCGTAGCCATCCCAGGTTTGCGTTGACTTACCGAAGCCCCGGCGGTCGTAGGCAATCACGCGCACATTGTGCTTAGGCAGTTCGGCCAGTTGGTAATCCCACATCTCGTGGCTCAGCGGCCAGCCGTGAATCAGTACAACGGGGTCTCCGCTGCCCAAATCGGTGTAAAATAGTTTGACATCGCGGCCCTGCGCGTCGGTCCCGGCTTTAATGTAGCTCATAACGTAAGTAAGATTTGTGTTGAGTATTCTATCAATCAACTATGCTTACGAGCGATAGTTTGGGATGGATTCGGTTTTTGCATGTCTTTACAAAAAATCAGACGTAGCCCTAAAAATCCGAGTAATGAAGAATCAGATCACCGCAGTATTACTTTTCCTGATCGCTACGACGGGCAGCATATCGGCGCAAACCCCGGTCAGTTATGACACCTCGTCATATAACGCAGCCATTGCGTTTGCGTTTCCTGACACAGCGGGCAACCTGTATCTGCGGCAACTGCGGGAGGAAAATGCGCTGGCCAGTCTGACCGACATGCTGCCATCTGACCAGTCGAAAGCACTTGCCATTCTTGACTGGACCCACCGGCAATGGACGCACAACGGTAGTAACCAGCCCACTAAAAATGATGCGCTTACCATTCTGAAGGAAGCAAGAGAAGGTGAAAAATTCCGGTGTGTCGAGTATGGAATTGTCTCCTCGAAAGCATTGCAGTCGCTGGGATACAGGGCCAGATTATTGTCTCTTAAGACAAAAGACGTTGAAACCACCAAGTATGGCGCGGGCCACGTGCTGGCCCAAGTATGGCTGCCCGACGTAAAAAAATGGGCATTCATCGATGGGCAGTTCAATGTAATGCCGATGCTCAACGGCGTACCGCTCAACGTGGTTGAATTTCGAGAAGCGATACAGGATAAAAAGGCGTTTACGCTCAACAATAGTAAGGGTGAGGTTAGCCGACGGGACCAACGGCACTATCTCTCATTCGTTACTGACTACATTTATTACCTCGATACGCCATTTGATAATCGGCAGTCTATCACAACGGAACGAAAGAAAATTAACGGGAAAAGCTCGCTCATGCTGGTGCCACTGGGCGCGAAAAATCCCACCGTGTTTCAGCGGGGTTATAAGTTGGATCATGCCCTCTACACTAACGCCATCCGGGATTTTTACCCGGAGTTTTAACATCGCTCAATAGTGGTTTTTACAGGCGATGACAGTAATTGCTTCGTCAGTCACTTTATAGACCAGTCGATGCTCATCAGTAATTCGACGGGATCAGTAACCGCTCAAATTACCTTTGAGCGGTTCTGGCTTGCCAGTCCCCTCAAATGGTGTCTTTGCACACTCGTTTAGGGGTTTGGCGATACGTTTGTGCGTTTTTGAATTCTCAGTTGCCCACTCGTTCAACTGGTCGAAGGCAATTGGGGTAAATGTGAAGTTTCTCATACTTTTTCGAGAAACTCCTCCAAATCAACGTCAATCAAGTTACCTGCTTCTGCCTGTGCTTTCGACCTGAACAGTACTTGCCGATTTTTCGGATTGCGCAGCAGAAACTCGGTCTCGTCGTGTTCTTCCAGCACTTCTACCGTCACTCTAACCTGCCCTTCCCGGTGCATCTGCTTGAGTTGATCCACGAAACCAGGCTGTAATTCATCCAGTGATAATTGGTAAGTAGCAGTCATAACCTTATCTTTTTTAAACTTGTGACGTTACGCCACAGATGTCAAATCTACGAAAAACATCACAGTAAAACGCCCTGAAAGACCTCGTCAAGGCGTGATACGGGATGGATACGCATCTGGTAGTTCTTGGTTTCCAGTCCCTTCATATTATACTTCGAAATATACATCTGCTTGAAGCCCAGCTTCTCGGCTTCGGCAATGCGCGACTCGATCCGGCTTACGGCCCGCACCTCGCCCCCCAAACCAACCTCAGCCGCAAACGCCACCGAGGGCGGAATAGCAATGTCCTCGTAACTCGACACCACGGCGGCACACACGGCCAGGTCAATGGCGGGGTCCTCTACCCGCAAACCGCCTGCAATGTTCAGAAATACGTCCTGCTGCCCCAGCCGGAACCCCCCGCGTTTTTCCAGTACGGCCAGCAGCATATTCAGCCGTTTGGCGTCGAAGCCGGTGCTGCTGCGTTGTGGCGTGCCATACGTAGCCACGCTCACCAACGCCTGCGATTCGATGAGTAGTGGGCGGTTGCCTTCCAGCATCGAGCCGATGGTTACGCCACTCAGCGCTTCGTCGCGCTGCGAAATCAGAATTTCAGACGGGTTTGTGACCTGCCGCAGTCCCGTGCCGAGCATCTCGTAAATGCCCAGTTCGTCGGTGCTGCCGAAGCGGTTTTTGGTTGTCCGCATGATCCTATACGTCGTGTGGCGGTCGCCTTCAAAGGTCAGCACCGTATCAACCATGTGTTCCAGCACTTTCGGCCCGGCCAGGTTGCCATCTTTGGTGATGTGGCCGATCATGAACACCGGCACCCCGCTTTCCTTGGCGTACTTCATGAACTCGGCGGCACACTCGCGCACCTGAGAAACACTCCCCGCCCCCGACTCCACCAGCGATGACTGCATGGTCTGTACTGAGTCGATAATCAGGATGTCCGGCTCAAAGCTTTCGATTACCCGAAAAATATTCTGCGTGGAGGTTTCAGTCATCACGTGGCAATCGGAGGTGGGCGCGTCGAGCCGTTCGGCCCGCATTTTTATCTGCTGTTCGCTCTCCTCGCCCGACACATACAGTACCCGCATCCCGGCCAGGCCCATGGCAATCTGGAGCAACAGCGTGGATTTACCAATGCCCGGCTCTCCCCCAATCAGCACCAGCGACCCCGGCACAATACCCCCGCCCAATACGCGATTCAGCTCACCATCGGTAGTGGAAATACGGGGATGTTCTTCGTAGTTGATAGCGTGCAGTGCCTTGGGCTTGGCGGCAATGCGCACGTTGCCGGGTCCCGCCGAGGGGCTGCGCCAGCCGCCTTTTTCGGGTTCGTCTTTGGCAACGACCTCTTCAACAATGGTATTCCACTCGCCACAGGTGGGGCAGCGACCCAGCCATTTGGCGGTTTGCTGCCCGCAACTCTGGCAGAAATATTGTGTCTTTAGTTTGGCCATCTATACCAGTTATCAGTGACGCGGTTAAACTATCAGTCGGGGGGTAAATCCAACCCCAGCCAGCGTAAAAACTGGTTGCCGATTACGGCTGACTGTTCACTGAAATCAACGCCGTTTCCTCGAAATAAGTTGGTGCCAGACACCGCAACGCCCGACTATACGTTTAACCAATCAAGACCATGAATACAACTATGAAAAAGAACCTGCTTTTCGTTTCGCTCTGCCTGTTACCCGCGCTGTCGTTTGCCCAAAATTCAAAAGGTGGTTTCCAACTTGGTATCAAGGGGGGCGTCAATCTCTCGCAGCTGTCGTTCGGCCCTTTTGTCGGCGCAAAGGCTAATGCCAACGGATCGCCTTCGGTAAACGTCGATGGACAAACATTCCGTAACAGCATCAGCGACAGTTTCAACAGCCGCACTGGTACCTCGTTCGGAATTTATACGCGCTTCGGTAAAAACCTGTTTCTGCAACCTGAACTGCTCTACACCACCACCAACGGACAGTTCGAGGTGGTTCGCAATGGCGTATCGGAAAGCGTGACGATCAAATCGACCAGCTTTGACATTCCAGTATTGCTCGGCATCAAAGGCGGGCCGTTCCGGGTGGTGGCCGGGCCGATGGTTTCGCTCCGCGTTGACGACAATCAGCGGCTGGGGCAGGCACTCAGTCAGTATACCAGCGGCTCGCTCAACGATGCCTGGTCCAAAGCATATTATGGCTATCAGGTGGGGGGCGGGCTGGATATCGGCTCGCTGGCCCTTGATGTTCGCTACCAGGGTAACCTCTCCGACGTGGCCCAGATCAACGGGGCCAACGGGCAGTTCAATCAGCGGTTCAAATCGTGGCAGATTACGCTGGCGTACAAAATCTTTTAGGGAGGAAAGAGCGGAGGGGGATGAAGGAGATTACTGACGCACGAATTCTAAGCGTCAGCAATCTCCTTCGTCCCCCTCCGCTCTTTCCTCTTTTCTCCCTTTTTCAGTTAAACATCCGCTGGCGGTATTGGGCTAACTGGACGCTGATGTCTTTCATGCGTCGGCGCGAGATGGCCACCTCCCTGCCGTCGATCAGGCAAACGTACCGCTCTCCGGCCATCGGCGAATGTTGCACGTAGGCGAGGTTGACGATGTACGATTTGTGAATGCGCAGGAAGAGATCAGGGCTGAGCGTACGTTCAAATTCTTTCAGGGTTTTGGAAACGAGGTACCGCTTACGGTCGCGGGTATGCAGGAAGGTATAATTCCCTTCGCCCTGCAAACACAGGATATCCTCAACAGCAATAAAAATGGTACGATTGA
>JBBRUB010000280.1:0-5555 GCA_038248175.1 Cytophagales bacterium
CAGACATCCAGTTACTGGTATAAATCAGATTTACCATGACCCGGTGATATGGGGTCCTGAACGGATTAATCTGTCTAATCTCGGCTTCGATTGTCATGATACAAATATAGTACAATTGAATTTAATGTAACAACATTTAATTTGAAAAAATTATTGATACGGTACGATTTGCGGAGCAGACAGGTCAAAATCGCGGAAGCGAAGGGTCGGAATACCTTCAAACGACTGCCGGAAGGGCGACCGATTATTGGGAATGTTGGGATAGTACGACAGCCGAATCTGAAAACTCTGAAACGTCAGGTTTTCATTGCGGAACCGAAACCCGATGCCATAGCCCTGATACAACGGCCCGCGCAACAACGACCGATCCGAAAAACTAACCAGGCCAAGGTTGGCAAACGAGATAAACGCTACCCGAAAGCCAATGAAATTAAGCCGTGAAAACAGGATGTTTTCGAAGTTGATAAGCCAGCGTTTGGTACCAAGCAGGGCATCATTGTTGATACCGATACCGTCGGTGTTGATGCCCGCGCCCGAACTACTGAGCGTGATGTATTCGTTCTGGAATCGGCCAATGCCGGTGGTATAACGCATGTTGAGAAAGTGTCGCGTGTTGCCCCATCGCGTTTTTACGAGTGGACTGAAGTAGTTGGTTTCTACCGACAGTACGCCCTGTTCAATGCCTTTGGTACGGATATAGCCACCCGCGTTGACCAGACCATACAGATAGCCAACTTTTGGGTAGTACTTACCCCGCGAGAAGTTGAGACCGGTATAAAGTCGCTGACCCAATTCGGCATTATCAAACCCTACCACCCCCGCAAACGACTCGCCCACCGGCACGTCTTCCGTACGGCCAAAGCCGTAAATCAGCACATCACGCACGTATTTACGCCGGGAAATGCCCACACTTAGCAGCGTAGTCCGGCTGTTTTGGTAGAGTTGATTGGTATCGGCGGTTACGGTAGGGCGGCTAATGTACTCGTAGTTAGTGTTGCGCAACGCAACGATAAGGCGGGTACGACCTTTCTCTTCGTCGTTATTTTTCCCCTGAAACAGTCGGAACGAACGGCCAATCCAGGCATCGGAGTAATTGTAACGCAGCGGCACCAGCAACACACTGTCAGTACGGGTCACGAGCCGGTTATTCACCTGCGTATGATTGATCTCGATAGCTCCGGCCCATTTAGTATCGGGCGTCAGAAACGGACGGTAGAGCCGAATGGCAGCCTGTTTCAGATCGCGCAGGTAAAGTAGTTCGGCCTGACCGGTCACAAACGTTTTCCCGATAAACGGTATGGTATAACGCGCCCGATACTCCCATTTCTGGCGGGGATCTCTGCCCGCGTAAGCTACCTGAGCGAGGAGTTGATGCCCCACGCCCCGGAAATTTTTCTGCTCGAAACCCAGACTGAAATTATCCAGCCCACCCACGCCCCCCGTCGGCAGCAGTGACCAGACGTCCTGCGTAATGACATAGACGTCCACAAACTGACGGCTTCCGTCGCGGGGTTCGATAATGATACGGGCATCCACGAAAATACCGTTGGCGTTGGTGCGCAGCAACCGCTCGTTGTCGCGCATGACGTTGGCGTCAACGGCGTCGCCCTCGCGAAAGAGTAAATATGACCTTCGGATCACGTTTTCGCGGGTGTTGGCGTGCAGCCGGTTGGCGGTACGCTCAAACCAGTTGCCCGGTTTGCGGAGCGTATCATATACCGATTGCCCGAACACGTTCAGCCGTCGTATGTAGATGTCGCCAATGATTTTCCCTTCGTAGGATCGAAACGGATTAACCTCGATCTGGGCAACCTCGCCGGTTTTCACGCGGCTGTTATAAACGTCCTGAAACAAGACGTCGTACATCTGCCGGGTAAGCAGCCGTTTGTACATCTTTGTTTTCAGACGCGAATAAAACACACTGTCGCGCTGCATGAGCATACTGTCGGCCACGGCGGTTGAGTAGGGCGTAGCCAGAGAGTCGCTCGTTCCGCGCCGTTCTTTTTTTCGCAGCGTGTCGGTCTGCGCAAAACCCGACTGCACCAGCCCGCACACCAGCAACCCAACCAGCCACAGGCGGATGGAAAAGCAAACGACACGGGTAAACAGGTGTTTCATGGGCTGGACAGAAACGGGGCAGTCTGAACGTTAGACGTAAATTACTCCGGTTCGTTTAACGGTTTAAGCATCCAATAGTCACGTTGCCGCTCCGAACCAAACATAAAGTAATGAAAGCCAACCCGCTCAAAGCCAGCTTTTCTATAAAACGTTAACGCCCGTTCGTTGCGCTCCCATACGCCGAGCCACACGGCCCGGTATGACCCCTGACGCGCCCAGGCAAGACAGTGGTCCATTGCTAAACGCCCCTGCCCCTGTCCGGTATGCGCGGCCAGCAGATAAATACGCTGTATTTCGACGACAACCCCGGTCCGGCGATACACAGCGGGCAGTTGCCGGGGCGGTTTGGTCCAGCGCATTTTAGCGTAACCAATAGCCAAACCGTTCTGTTCGAGCAGAAAAAATACCGAACGCGGATCACTCAGTTCAGCGGTCGTCTGCGCCACCGAAAACGCCGATTCAGTGTATTCTTCCACCAGTTCGACAGGATTGTGGGGCGGTCCGAAAGCCTCACGCACGGTAACAATCGACAGGTCGGTAAGCAGGGCCGCATCGGCAACGGTAGCGGTACGTATGTTCAAGAGAATGATGAATGATGACTGGGTTAGCATTTCAGTGGTGACCTTTGTAGAAACATAATTCATAATCCATTATTCCCTACCCATGTTCACACTTCACTATCCCCTTATTCTCGCTTCCGGTTCCCCCCGACGCAAACAACTCATGGCCGACGCCGGTTTCTCGTTCACTGTCGAGACCCGACCTACCGATGAGGTATTCCCCGACACGATGCCCGTAAACGACGTGGCCGAATACCTGGCCCGTCAGAAAGCCGAACAGTTTTTACCCGAACCCGGCCAGACACTGGACTGCATCGTTCTCTGCGCCGATACAGTCGTGATCGTTGACGCTATAATCCTGAACAAGCCCCAAGACGAAGCCGACGCCTACAACATGCTGCGGCTACTGTCGGGCCGGACGCACCGAGTCAGAACGGGCGTGGCTATTCTCAGCCCCGATGGTATGCAGTCATTTACGGATGAAACAACGGTTCAGTTTGCGCACCTTACCGACAACGAAATTAGCCATTACATTCGCACCTGCCAGCCCTTCGATAAAGCCGGAGCCTACGGTGCGCAGGATTTCATTGGTCTGGTTGCCATTGAACGGCTCGACGGTTCGTTTTACACCGTCATGGGCCTGCCCACGCACCGGGTCTATCAGGCATTGAAAAGAATGATGACGGTCCGGCGTTCCGGTGATAAATAATCTATACCTTGACTTCTCTTTACCCTGCCATGAAATTGCTTCTCCTCTCTTTTCTGACCTGTCTTACCGGTACAGCGGTATTTGCGCAGGTCGTGACTACCCAGCCCGCTTTCCCAACCGCCGATGCGGAAATTACGCTGATTTTTGATCTTAAACTGGCTAAAGATGGTCGGGCAAAAGCCCTGCTCGGCAAAACCGACGACGTGTTTCTGTGGTCGGGAGCGGGCAGTACCGCTGCCGGTAACGCCTTTGAGTTTCAGCCCGCCGGACAAACCGACTTCGGCAAGCCGTTCGCGCCGGGCAAGATGACGGCGCTCGGCAACGACCGCTGGCAAATTAAACTGACACCCCGCGCTTATTTCGGCGTTCCTGCCGGTCGGCCCATCGCTAAATTGGGCGTATTGATCAAAAACGGCGATGGTAAAGCGCAGACCGAGGATATAATAGTGACACTGTTCGACAACTCGTTTAATCTGACCCGGTTGCTGCCGACACAGAAAGAGTTTTACGTTGATGCCAGCACCGACCTGCCCGTTCACTACAAGAGTTCGAAACCAGCCGCATTTACGCTGACAGTGGACGGCCAGTCCATTACAACCGCTACCAACGCTGACTCGCTGCAAACCACCGTGCCGACCAGCACCTCGGCGGGGGTTCGTCGCACAGTTGTGTTGCGGGCCAGTACGCTGGCAACGCCCGCCGAGACCGTTACCGATACATTTTTCTTCACCGTGAAACCCCAACCGATCATTGCCCCACTGCCCAACGGCCTTGTAGATGGTATCAACTACACAGCCGCTAACCGGGGCGAAACCAAAGCCACGCTGGTGCTGTACGCGCCCAAAAAGAGTTTCGTCTATTTGCTCGGCGAGTTTAACGACTGGACCATCAGCCCGGCCTACCTCATGAACCGCACGCCCGACGGTAATCGCTATTGGATTGAACTGTCGGCCCTGACGCCGGGCGAAACAGCGTTTCAGTACCTCGTTGATGGCACCCTTCCCGTGGGCGACCCCTACGCCGATAAGGTGCTGGACCGTACCAACGACAAATTCATTCCAACCTCGACCTACCCTAATCTGAAACCGTTTCCCGAAAAAGCGCGGGGAAATTTCGTATCCATTATGCAGCCGGGACAGTCGCCGTTTGTGTTCAAAACCACCAATTTTCAGCGGCCCGCCGTTAATAAACTGGTGATCTATGAACTACTGGTGCGTGATTTTTCGGCCAGCCGGACCTACCAGAGCGTTATCGACAGTTTGCCGTATCTGAAACGGCTCGGTATCAACACCATCGAACTGATGCCGGTAATGGAGTTTTCGGGTAACAACTCCTGGGGGTATAATCCCATTTATTACTTCGCGCCGGATAAGGCCTACGGCACCAAAGACGACCTGAAACGGCTCATTGACGCGGCCCACAAAGAAGGCATAGCTGTGGTGCTGGACATGGTGCTGAACCAGGCCGATTACGAGTTTCCCTACGTGAAAATGTACTGGGATGGCGACCGCCCGTCTGCCGACAGTCCGTATTTCAATCAGCAGGCTACGCACCCGTTCAGCGTCTTTTTTGACTTCAACCACGAAAGCCCCAACACCCAGACGTTTGTGGACCGGGTCTGCAAATACTGGCTCGAACGTTACCGCTTCGACGGGTTTCGGTTTGACCTCTCCAAAGGATTTACCCAAAAAAACACCGGCAACGACGTAGCCACCTGGGGCCAGTACGACGCCAGCCGCGTGGCCATCTGGAAACGTATTTATGACCAGATTCGCAAAGTGGACCCCACCGCCTACGTCATTCTCGAACACTTTGCCGAGGCCCAGGAAGAGCGCGAACTATCCGACTACGGCATGTTGCTCTGGGGCAATCACAACGGCGATTTCAGAAGTGCGTTACGTTCGGGACAGGGCAACATTACGGGTCTCTCCTACCGCGACCGGGGGTTCCAGACGCCGAATCTGGTGGGTTACGCCGAAAGTCACGACGAAGAACGGCTGGTCTATGACATGAAGCAAAACGGGCAGGTGCAGGGTAATTACAACGTCAAAACGCTGGCTACGGCACTGGAACGGGCCAAACTGGCGGCTGCTTTTATGCTGGCCACGCCGGGTCCGAAAATGCTCTGGCAGTTTGGCGAACTCGGCTACGACCTCAGTATCAACACC
>JBBRUB010000281.1:0-5536 GCA_038248175.1 Cytophagales bacterium
CTACATCAGGCGGCTTTGGCGGGACACCATGAAGAATCGTTGAGCAAATTCGTGTGGCGTGGCAAAGTTTATCGGGATGCCCGTTTAGTGCTAAGTTGGGGACAAATTGAGTTAGCCGGTCAGGTCTACACGGTAGTACGCAGTCTGGTTTTCAAGCGGACAGGGGAGCGTATTTTTAAGGAGCCGATGGTGTTAATTACCAACGAGTCAGTAGGGGATTGGGGGGCGGCTTTCCGGATTTACCAGGCGTATTTACGGCGAAGCCGCATAGAAGGTGTTTTTAAGTTTCTCAAAGAGCATCTGGGGTGGGAGCGGTTTCGGGTTGGGGAGTTTATGGTGATTCAGAATGTGCTGGCCCTGTGCTATTGGGCTGGGGGCTATTTTTATGAACAGCAGTCCGAGCTAAGTCAGGATGGGGTGGTGGTTTGGCTTTGTGCGTTGGCCAGGAGTAAAGGCAAGGTGACGCTTCATTTTTTACTGGCCGGTTTAACTATTGTTGCTCACCATCTTCTTTTTGAAGACTTTGTGGCATCAGCCGGTTTAACCGAGGAAGAGGTAAAACAGCTTATCAGCTACGCCCGATGAGTTTTGCTGAGTTTTCAAGAATCAGTATGATCCCTTGCTGTCCCGGAAGTGGGTAACGGCTGCTGGTTTGCCAGTGGAGAATGGATAGGTAGCTTTATTCTATGCTATTACGAGACTATTCCGGCAGTTCACAGTTGTAGTCGGTAGAAGCCTGTCCATGCCGCCTTAAACCCACATGTCAACGAGTAAGCAGAGGTATCAGTATAAAATGGCTATTTAATTGTACTATTTTTATGCAAGATGGCGCTCAGACGGTTATTCTAATCACTTTCTAATATTTTTCTAAGGCAGTGTTCATACGGAATCTGAAATTTGCAGTTATAAAAACCGCCGAAAATCTGGCTGATTGTTTATCAGCTATCCGGCGTTCACTACTACTTTGCGCGTCTTTTCCCTCATGAAATACTCCCTTAGCGTACCCATCCTGTTTCTGGGCCTTTTAACAATCGGTTGTCAGACGGATACCGACAGCCAGAAGCAGGAAGAAGAGCAGGTTGCCGATCAGGTGATTCCGGTTATGCAGCTGACTACCCGGCCCACTACTCTCGAGCATGACTACGCCAGCCACCTCGAAGCCGTGCAAAACGTAGAAGTGCGGGCACGGATATCGGGTTATTTAGACAAAATTCTGGTTGATGAGGGCAAGGCTGTCCGTAAAGGACAGGTCATGTTCAAGCTCAGTGATGCCGAATACCAGGTAGAGATTGCCCAGGCCAATGCCAGCCTGGAGAGCGCACAGGCACAGGCACAGGCGGCCCAGGTCGAAATGGGCCGAACGAAGTTGCTGGTTGATAAAGACATAATTTCGGCATCGGAACTCAAACTGGCCAATGCTAAAATTGCTGCTGCTCAGGCCAGCATCGATCAGGCCAAAGCGGCCTTGTCCAATGCCCGGCTGCGGGTGGCCATGACCAGTATCAAAGCCCCCTTCAATGGGATCATTAACCGGATTCCGTACAAGGTCGGTAGTCTTATCGAACAGGGAACGCTGCTGACTACCGTGTCTGACATCAGCCAGATTTATGCCTATTTCAACGTATCTGAGAAAGAATACCTGGCCTTTATCAAGAAACGGCGTGATCCTACTAAAACAGCTACCAGCGAGGTGGATCTGGTTCTGGCCGACGATTCGCATTATCCGTATCCGGGCAAAATAGAAACGACCGAAACCGTTTTTGAGGGCAACTCCGGCACCATTGCCTTCCGGGCTAAATTCCCCAATCCCAAACAACTGCTCAGGCATGGAGCCACCGGAAAAATCACGCTCGATACGGACGTGAATGACGCGCTGCTGGTACCGCAGAAAGCCGTGTTTGAGGTGCAGGACAAGAACTTTGTGTATGTCGTGGATGCCAACAACCAGGTCAAAGCCCGTTCGTTTGTACCGCGCAGCCGTATCGATCAGTTTTACATCGTGCAGTCGGGATTACAGGCGGGCGAACGGATTGTCTATGAAGGAACGCAGAATATTAAAGACGGTATGAAGATCGTTCCGAAGCCGGTTTCTGCCGATAGTCTCCGCATCATGTACGCGGCCATCCAGTGATATGCAGTAACTGATAAGTAAAAATCTCAACAGTCAATGTTCAACACATTCATTAAACGCCCGCTGCTATCCACCGTAATATCGGTGATGATCCTGCTGCTTGGGTTGCTGGCTTTGTCCGGGTTACCCGTTACGCAGTTCCCCGATATTGTGCCGCCTTCCGTAACGGTAACCACCAAATACACCGGAGCCAGTGCCGACGTTAGCGTAAAAGCCGTGGTAACGCCCCTCGAACGGGCCATTAACGGAGTACCGGGTATGACGTACATGACCTCGGTGTCGGGTAACGACGGTACATCCATCATCACGGTATTCTTCAACGTAGGTACCGATCCTGATCTGGCATCGGTAAACGTACAGAACCGCGTAACTACCGTACTCGACGAACTACCCGAAGAAGTTATCAAGGCCGGGGTCGTGACCGAGAAAGAGGTGAACAGTATGCTGCTGTACCTCAATGTGGTAAGTGAGGACCCAACGGTCGATGAAAAATTCATCTACAACTTTGCTGACATCAACATCCTGGCCGAACTCAAGCGGATTGAAGGTGTGGGTTTTGCGGCTATCATGGGTAATCGGGACTACTCCATGCGGGTATGGCTCAAACCCGACCGCATGACGGTCTATGGCGTATCTGCCGACGACGTAATTACCGGCATTCGGAAGCAGAACGTAGAGGCCGCGCCTGGTAAAGCGGGCGAAAGTGCCGACCGCGATCCTCAGACTATTCAGTACGTGCTGCGCTACACGGGTAAGTTTTTTGAACCCGCCCAGTACGAAAACCTGGTACTCCGCACCAACGACGACGGTTCATTGCTCCGGCTCAAAGACGTGGCCGACGTAGAATTCGGCTCCATCGACTATGGTGTACTGTCCAAAACGGACGGCAAGCCCTCGGCGGCCATCATGCTCAAGCAGCGGCCCGGCTCCAATGCCAGTGAGGTAATTGCCAATGTGAAATCGCGCATGGCTGAGTTGAAAGAGCGGTCGTTTCCGGCGGGTATGACCTATAACTATGCCTACGACGTGTCGCGTTTTCTGGATGCGTCTATCGACAACGTGCTGCATACGCTGGTTGAAGCCTTTATTCTGGTGTTCATCATCGTGTTCCTGTTTTTGCAGGACTGGCGGGCCACGCTGATCTGCGCGTTGGCCGTACCGGTAGCCCTCATTGGTACGTTTGCGTTTATGAGCGTCATTGGTTTCTCCATTAACCTGCTTACGCTGTTCGCGCTTGTGCTGGCCATCGGTATCGTGGTCGATAACGCCATTGTGGTGGTAGAGGCCGTACACGCCAAGATGGAGAACGACCACGTTGGGGCGCGGCAGGCCACGTTTGGAGCCATGGGCGAAATTTCCGGGGCCATTGTGGCTATTACGCTGGTCATGTCGGCGGTGTTTGTTCCGGTTGCGTTTATGAGCGGACCGGTGGGGGTATTTTACCGACAGTTCTCGCTGACCCTAGCCATCTCCATTGTCATTTCGGGCGTCAATGCCCTTACGCTAACGCCCGCGCTGTGCGCCATTCTGCTTCGTCCGCACCAGGAAGGCGGCAAAAAGGGGCTGTTGGGTCGTTTCTTCGCCCGGTTTAACGCAGGCTACGAAAAACTGGCTAACTGGTACAGTGGTTTGTTGCGTCCCCTGCTCAACCGGAGTGTCATTACCTGGGGCATACTGGCCGCGTTTATACTTGGCACGTGGGGTGTCAACATCTTTCTGCCCAGCGGCTTTATTCCCACCGAGGATCAGGGCATGATCTATGCCAACGTAACTACCCCTGCTGGGGCTACTGTGTCGCGGACGGAGAAAGTGCTGGACGAGATCGAGGCCATTGCCCGGAAAGAAAACGCCGTGGAGAACGTATCGACGCTGGCCGGCTTTAGTTTGCTGACCGATGGTGCCGGTGCCTCGTATGGTATGGGCATGATTAACCTCAAACCCTGGGATCAGCGCGAGGAGTCGATGCAGGAGATGATTGCCAAACTGGAAGAAAAGGCCAAAACCATTACCGACGCCAGCATTCAGTTTTTTCCACCGCCCACCGTACCGGGTTTTGGCAACGCCAGTGGGTTTGAGTTGCGCCTGCTCGACGTGGGCCGGAGTGGAGACTTACAGAAGATGACCGACGTGAACAAGGCCTTCATCGAGGCTCTTGGTAAGCGACCCGAAGTACGCAATGCGTTTACCAGTTTCGACCCCAACTTTCCGCAGTACATGATTCACGTCGATCAGGAAAAAGCGGCTCAGAAAGGGGTTTCCATCGAAAATGCCATGAGTACGCTGCAAACGCTGATGGGCAGTTACTACGCATCGAACTTTATCCGGTTCGGGCAGATGTATAAGGTCTATGTACAGGCCGATCCCAGCTACCGCACCAAGCCGGAAGACGTGCTGACGATGCGTGTCAAGAATGATCAGGGCGAAATGGTACCCTATTCCAATTTTATTCGACTCGAACGCGTTTACGGGCCGGAGCAGCTTACCCGCTATAATATGTACACCTCGGCCATGATCAATGGCGAGGCCGCCCCAGGCTACAGCAGTGGCGACGCCATTACGGCCATTGAAGAAGTGGCAAAAGAAACGCTGCCCAAAGGCTTCAGTTTCGAATGGTCGGGTATGACGCGCGAGGAAGTGCTGTCTGGCGATCAGGCGCTGTATATTTTCGCCATCTGTCTGGTATTCGTGTATCTGCTGCTGGTGGCTCAGTATGAAAGTATGCTGTTGCCACTGCCGGTTATTCTGTCGCTGCCTACGGGTATCTTCGGATCGTTCCTGCTGTTGCAGGTGCTGGGGCTGCAAAACAATATTTACGCGCAGGTTGCGCTGGTCATGCTGATTGGGTTGCTGGGTAAAAACGCCATTCTGATTGTGGAGTTTGCCAACCAGCGACAGCAGGAGGGGGTACCCATTGTGAAGGCCGCTATTGAGGGTGCCGTGTCCCGTCTGCGCCCTATTTTGATGACCTCGTTTGCGTTCATCGCCGGCCTGATTCCGCTCATGCTGGCAACGGGGGCCGGTGCCGTAGGAAACCGCTCCATTGGTACGGCAGCAGCGGGGGGCATGCTCACCGGTACTATTTTTGGGCTGTTCGTGATTCCGGGTCTGTACGTGTTCTTCGCTAAGATTGGTGAGCGGTTCGGGACCAAAAAGCCCACCGATACCAACGACACGGATCTAAACCCTCACGATACGCCTACGTACTCACAATCACCCGTTCATGCAAACGGCGTCCTTGTTCAGGACTAATTCTCAGGTTATTTACCACGTGTCATTTTATAGTCATTAGTCGTCATTGACTATTTACAAAACCAATGGCGTGCGGTAAATAACTATAAATGACAACCGATGCCCAGGAATGACACGTAGTAAATGAAACTATTATTACACACAGTGAGTCACCGC
>JBBRUB010000282.1:0-5499 GCA_038248175.1 Cytophagales bacterium
ACCGAAAAGACGGCCCCACAAGTCTGCGGTTTCTGGGCTTCGGCTCGCTGTTCACGGTTTTCTATGCGGGTAATATCTGGGGAAGCGCAGTGGCCGTTAAGGTCCGGCGCGACGAATTCAATCGGGGTTATGACAACAAGATTTTGTTTGATATGCACATTCCTCTGCGGAATCTGCTCAATCGGTAAGGGGCAGGTCACAGCGGGCGATTCGCTTTTTTCGTCGGGGCAGTACGTAGCGGCCCGCGTGGCGTATGAGCGGGTGCTGTTTGGCACGACCGAGCCGGATGCGGTCTTTGCGGCTTCGATGGGTAAAGCCCGCTGCCTGAAACAGCAGGGTTTATACGCGTCCACCGTTACGTTTTTGAATGGTCAGCTGCAAAGTAACCTGCCCGATTCGCTACTATATCGACTACGGCACGAGCAGATTCTGAATGCCTATCTGGCCGGGCAGTTCGAGAATACGCTCTCGCTGGTGGAGCGACTGCCGTATCTGCACCCCAACGCGTCTCCCGCGCCGATGTTACTGGCCATCCGGGTGCTGTCGCTGAACGAACTGCAACGCTGGCCCACTGCCGATACCGCCTACCATGAACTGGCCGCGCTGGTAACTGCCGATAGTACGCTGCCCAATCCGTACCGGGCGTTACCCCGGCTTAAAAGCGAGAAAAAAGCGCAGTGGCTCTCTACGTTTATTCCCGGTGCGGGGCAGTTGTACGCGGGTCGTCCGGGCGAGGCTGTGGTGAGTGTGCTGGTGCAGTCGGCGGGCTTGTATTTTGGCATTACCAGTTTCATCAACGGCTATTACCTGTCGGCATGGGGCGTTGGGGCCGGGCTGTTCGGCTCGTTTCATGCGGGGGGCATTCGGCGGGCCGAGGTGCTGGTGCGGCAGCGTAATCAGCAGCGGGCCAACGCCTTTAATGCCCAACTACGTGAACGGGTTATTGGGTTAATAAAGTAACGCGAAATAGGGATGGTCCGTCATTATTTTGGTAGCGTACCCAAAATGTGAAGTGCCGGATACGGAGAAGTTGTTTGGGTCATTGGTACGAGTTATCAGCTATCAACTGAAGCCGTAGCCCCCGCCGGTGCCGACGGATTGCGCCACGCCAGCCACGCCACTGCGCCAATACAAACCGCGAACCAGCCGAAGGGAAAACGTAAATCGAGCAGTGACAATCCACCGAACACCAGCGTCGTGACGATACTGGCCAATCCCTGCATGGCCTGGTTTAGCCCGAAAATTTCACCCCGGTCGGTGTTGGTGGTATGCCGGGCCATCAGCCCTTCGATGAGTCCCTGAATGAGCGAGATGGTCAGGCAGTCGATGGTGATGAGGACGTATAAACTCACCGTAGAGGTGCCAATGAACCCGTAACCCGCCAGTACGGGTACCGATAGCCCCGCCAGATAAACAATCGTTTTTCGCTGGTTGATACGGTCGGCCAGAAAGGTGTAGAACACGTAGTTAATAATGACGCTCAGGAACCCGAAGTACATGAAGAAGTACGAAATTTGCCGGGCGTCCATTTGCATGGGACCGAAACTCATAAACGTCACAAAATAGAAATAATAGCCCGTGCTAAGCGTTAAGGCCAGTTGCATCAACACCAACTGCCGCAAACCCGGCGACTGCGCGTCTTTCTGGCCCAGTCGGTGCCAGAGTGTGCCAACGGCCACCGCCTGCCGAAGCTCGGCCTTCAGTTCGGGCCGCGAAACGGGTATCACTGGGGTTTGCTTCGTTTCGCGCATCAATAAACTCAGCCCCACGTTCACGACCGACAGAATCACAGCCATCAGGATCACGGCCCGCGCCTGTTTATCCGGTTCGATGACGTCGAAAACCGTCAGCAGTAAGCCCGATACGGCGGGGCCCATCACGAAACCGAGCGATAAAATAGCGCCTTCGATACCGAGGTTCTTAAAGAGTTTGTCGGGGGGCGAAATATCGGTAATGGCCGAGCGAACGGTGGCGTACATGCCGTTGGTGATGCCATCGCTGAGTCGGTTGGTCAGGTAAAAGCCCAGCCGAACGGGCAGCAGCAGCGTATTGGCCAGCAGCGTACCCACCGCCGAAACCACGAAAATGGGCCGACGCCCGTAGCCATCCGAGAGTTTGCCCAGCAACGGGCCGGATATGAGCTGAACGCCCAGAAACAGGCCCGTGCCGAGGGCCAGCCAAAGTTCAGGATGCTGGTGGTCATCCACAAAAGCGGGCAGCACCGGAGCCACCGCCGACCCAACAATAACATCGACAAAAATAATGGCGTAAATCAGCAACAGCCGACGGTCCTGAATCATGCCGCAAGGTACGGCGCGGGCAATGACAACGCGGAGCCAAACCGACTAAACCGGAACGATTCAGTCAAAATCCGTAGTTTTGACCAAAAAAGCAGCACATGCCCGCTACCGTACAATTTCAGACCCAACTGACCTACCAGCAGGTAGCACAGTTGGTGCGTCAGCTCCCTGCCGAAGACAAGCAGAAACTGGCCAAACTGCTCGAAACCGAGGTAGCTGCTACGTGGGTTGATGAAGCCACAATGCCAATTGGCGAAACCCGCCTGACCCCAGCCCAGCGCAAAATCGTTGCCAACGTCAGGCAGGGATTTCGGGAAATGAAATTGGTAAAGGAGGGGAAGTTGAAGGCTGAGCCAATAGAAACTCTTCTAAATGAACTACGGGAGGAAGGTTTATAATGCCCATCACTTCTTCTCCCATAAACGCCGTTCTCATTACCGGAGCCACTGGCCTGGTTGGTTCGCACATTGCCCGGCAATACCTCCGCGCGGGCTGGGCCGTGTCGGTGCTGCACCGACCCCAAAATGGCTACGGCCTGCTGGCCGACGTGGCCGACCGGATTACGTGGCACGAAGGTGACGTTCTGGATATTCCTTCGCTCGAAATGGCCGTTCGGGTGGGTCAGCAGGGCAGATTGCTGGACGTAATTCACGCGGCTGCTATGGTATCGTTCAGCCCCGGTGAACGACACCGGATGCACCGCGTCAACGTAGAGGGTACAGCCAACATGGTGAACGTATGCCTGAACGCGGGCGTGCGCAAGCTGGGCTACGTTAGTTCGGTGGCCGCGCTGGGTCGGCCTGCCGTCAAAAGTGGAGTCAAATCCGGCCAGCCCGTTGATATTGACGAGGGGCAGAAATGGGAAGAATCGCCGTATAACTCGGCTTACGCCAAATCGAAATACCAGGCCGAACTGGAAGTGTGGCGGGGCGGGGCCGAAGGACTCGATGCCGTTATTGTTTGCCCCAGTCTCGTCTTTGGCGTGGGCAACTGGAGCCGTAGCAGTCTGCAACTGGTAAAGTACGTGCAGGACGAACGCCCGTTTTACCCCGCCGGAACTGCCAACTACGTCGATGCGCTGGACGTTGCCGAATCGCTGTACTGGCTTATGGAGCAGGACACCAGAGAGTGGCCCGCGTCGGCCCGGCGGTACGTGCTGAACGCAGGCACCATTCCCTACCGCGATTTGTTAACTACTATAGCCAGTGTCCTCGGCAAACGCCCACCAGCCATACGTATGGCCCCCGGCCTGACGCGGTTGTTATGGCCGCTGGAGGCTATCCGGGCGAGGTTGCTGGGGAGTATCCCACTCATTACCCGCGAAACGGCCCGGTCGGCAAGTTCGTCTTATCAGTACGACGGGCGTAAAATCGGGCAGTTGGCTGGTTTTCAGTACCGTTCGCTGGCCGAGACCCTTACCCGCATTGCCGGGGCTGTCAATGATCAGCAGGGCGATGGTTAATTTTTAGGGTAGCCGCGTTGGATATTCACTTTTGGGGTCTATCTTTCACTGCTAAAGGATAAATCGTATCGGTTTTACGGTCCCCATCCGCCCCACATTTTTAAGGCAAAAGCATGGAGCAAGAGTTTGACGAACGAGCAGGGGACAGCAAAGAATCAATTCAGCGTTTTGAGCAGATGCTGGCGCATGAAGAAAGCCAGTTTTTTGACCTCGACGTTTACGAGCAAATTGTTGAACACTACCTCAATCAGGGCGATTTAGATAAAGCGTTCAAAGCCGCCGATGTCGGTCTGGAGAATTTCCCTTATGCCCTTGAGCTAATGCTCGACAAGGCCCAGATTCTGGCTCATAAACAAAGCTTTGACGAATCATTGGCCTTGCTGGAACGGGCGTATCTGTTTAATCCCGGCGACCTCGATGTGCCGTTCATGCATGGGTCGGTCCTCAATATGGCCGGTCGCTACGAAGAGTCAATCACTATTCTGAAAGACCTCCTCGACCGCGCCGACGACAAAGACGATATCCTGTTTCAGTTAGGTCAGAGTTACCAGAACTGGGGTAAATACGAACAGGCAATCAGCTATTACAAGCAGTCGATCGCCTTAAACATCGATAATGAAAATGCGTTGTATGAACTGGCTTTTTGCCTGGACGTAACGGGCGAACTGGAAAATAGCCTGTCGTATTATCAGCAGTTGATCGACACCGATCCGTACTCATATAATGCGTGGTACAACATCGGAATTGCCTACAGCAAACTGGCCCGCTATCCCGAAGCCGCCGAAGCGTATGATTATGCAGTCATTATCAAGTCTGATTTTGCCTCGGCCCATTTCAACCTTGGTAATACATACATGAACCTTGGCCTGTTCGAAAAGGCCGAAATCTGTTACCGCGATACGCTCAAATACGAAGAAGCCACCGCCGACACGTTTTGCCATCTTGGGGCCAGTATCGAAAAGCAGGATCGGTTGCCCGAAGCCGTGACGCAGTATCGCGAAGCCCTGAAACTTGACCCAAAGTGGGACGAAGCCTGGTACGGTATCGGCGTATGTCTGAGCGAATCGGGCAAGTGGTACGAAGGATTGCCGTTCCTGCAAAAGGCGGTGAAACTAAATGAAACCAACGGCGAGTATCTGCTGGCTGTAGCTGAAACGGAATACAAAATTGGGAACGTGCTGTCGAGTTTCGAGGCTTTCGAGAAAGCTGCCGAAGTTGATGCCGAAAACCCCGATGTCTATCTGACATGGTCGCTGGTCCCCTTCGATCAGGGTGATTTTCTGCGGGCTAATGAGATCATCCAGATGGGTATCGAAAGCCTGCCCGCCGATGCCGATCTGTACTACCGCTCTGCCGTCTATCTGATTCACGCCGGACATTATCGCGAAGCCCTGATTCAACTGGAAGCCGGGCTCTCACTTGATTATGACGCCCATGCGCAGTTATTCGAATTTTTTCCAGACCTGGAGAAGCAGAAGGCATTGTACAAGATCATTCAACAGTACAAGAAGGACGCTGACGAATAGACTTACAGCAGCAAAAACAAATCGGGCCACTATATAAATCTGCATAGTGGCCCGATTTGTTTTTACTGCGATACGGGGTTGGTACCAGGCTGCTTACGGAGCTGATTGCCAATGCCTACGCCAAGCGTCAGAGCATGAGTGAACTGGATAGCGCGGGTGTAGGTGGCGTCGTTTTTTCGGGTGGCCACCAGGCCCTGATAACCCAGGCTAT
>JBBRUB010000283.1:0-5488 GCA_038248175.1 Cytophagales bacterium
ATACGGTCGATGATTACGGCATAATCCGTGGCGACGCCCTGCTCAACGCGGTCGATACTGACGAATTCGGCGGGGAACTCGCTTTGTTTTTCGTTGACCCGGTCAACGAATGCCTGCGGGAAGGTATTTTCCTGCCCAAAAAGAATGCCTATTTTTTTCATTGGCGTAAGGCGGCTGCCAAGCCGCCGGGTTGATAAGCGTTGTGAATGAGATGAATAGTAACGGCATCACAGCCGCTTTACTTCATAACACCGTTTTGTGGTGATGTTCTAATCTCAGGCTTCAAAGCCAGCTAAAATACTTCGGCAACTGCTCTTTCCAGACGGGCCAGTCGTGGTCGCCCCAGGGCGATACGTCAAGCGTGTGCCGGATGCCTTTGTTGTTCAGAATACCGGACATTTTGTAGTTATCATCTTTGCAGATGTCGTATTCGGTCGTACCCAGTATGATGTTGATGTGGTGCAGTTCAGGGTTGGGGTCGTTGGGCAGGAAATCGGGCGGGTTGTTGAAATAGACGTTCTCATCGTAGTATCCCCGCATGAACGATTTGATGTCGAACGCGCCACTGAGCGAGATTAGATTGCCAACCTGTTCGGGGTGTTTGAATGCGAAGTTGAGCGCGTGATAGCCGCCGAAACTCACACCCGCCACGCCGATTTTCTGTTCGTTGCATTCGCGTTGAATGCCTGGCACGAGTTCTTCGTGCAGAAATTTGTCGTACAAAACCTGATTCCAGATTTTGGTGCCGGGGTGCAGGTGCCGCCCGTAAAAACTGTCTTTGTCGATGCTGTCAACGCAATACAGCTTTATCTTTCCTGTCTCGACAAACCACTTCACCGCATCGGTCAGGCCAAAATCTTTGTACTCGTAATAGTGGCCCATGGAGGTGGGAAACATCAAAACGGGGTAGCCCCAGTCGCCATACACCAGCATCTCAATATCTCTGCCGAGGTGGTGTGAATACCATTTTCTATTCGTTTCCTGCACGGTGTTATTTTTTTTTGGGACACAGAGTTACACGGAGGAGACACAAAGATTCACAGAGAAAATCTCTTTTGCTCTCAAAAAAACTCTGTGTATCTCCGTGCGTCTTGGTGCATCCGCTTCGGCGGACCGACTGTGGCCCAACCCTTTTTATAAACACGGCCAAATTAGCCCAAATAGTCAGGAACCGCAACAGCGCTATCAGATCAGCAACAGAATCTCAGGCTGGCTGAATAGTGGTCAGGAGCGGTACGCACACGGTCAGGGCGGTTCCCTGGCCCGGTGCCGTATCTATTTGCAGCGTAGCCTGGAGGTCGGTGGCCCGCTGGTGCAGACTGGCCAGGCCGTTGCCACCCGGCCCGATTGTCTCGGGCCTGAAGCCCCGCCCGTCGTCGCGCACCGTGAGGCAGGTAGCCTGGGGCTGGTGTTGCCAGTGCACCCAAACGTGGCGGGCATCGGCATGGCGCAGGGCATTGTGAAGCATTTCTTTGTACATCAGAAACAATTCCCGTTGCTGGCGGCTGGTCAGAAATAGGGTAGGGGGCTGGTCGGGCAGATCGAAATGCAGTTCGGCGGGGCAGTGTTCAAAGAGCGTATAGGCGGTTTCGCGAAGCCGCAGACCAAAATCAGTTGCTTCGGGCGTGGTCGTGCGTAAACTACTGACAATCTCGCGCATGGTTCGGCTTACGGTGCGGGCGGTTTCCCCGATGAGCCGGAGCGTTTTTCGGGCCTGATCGGGCTGACCGGTAAGCTGGCGGGTGGCCGCATCGCTGAGCAGACTGATACCGCCAAGGTCGGCACCGAGGTCGTCGTGGAGGTCGCGGGCAATATCGTCGCGGATGCGCTGGAGCTGGGTTTGCTTGCGTTCGTTTTCGCGAAACTGCTTAATCAGTTCGGTTTGGAAATTGAGCCGGTCGCGTTCGGTTTGCTGATTCAGCAGGGCAATTCCGAGGGTAAAACACAGCACCTCAACCGTTACGCCAAGCTGCATGTACGTTACGGGAAAGGTGAGTGGATTGGCCGGATTCTGTAAAAACAGATCGGGTATGTAGTTGAGCAGCAGGGCCAGCACACAGCCCAAAATAAAACATAGTGTACCGACAATGAAGTACTTGACCACCTGTTGCCGCAGTCGGAGAATGCGTGGTACTACCAGCAACGCCCCGCCCGCCAGCAGAAAACGCCCCACGCTGTACACGGTGGTGCGGGTGTCTACCGGCACGTTTGCACCCCAGAGCAGCGTTTCGAGAATGGTTTCGGCCACCAGAAACCAGAACATAAATCGCAGCAGCCGATAACTGAACGGGTCGTTCTGACGGATGTCCATCAGCAAAATGGCAAACTGGATGTACAGCAGAAAAGCGGCTGACTCGATCAGCACCACGAGAATGTCTCCCCCCGGTACGTAGTCTGCCCGCGCATAATCGGCATCGTCGAGCCGGAATGTCAGCGTCATGCAGCTGATATAAAGCGCGTATTGCCAGTAAATGGGCTTGCGCTGCTGCACAAAACAAAGTATTGCATACAGGGCCATCATGGTCAGCATTCCGTCCAGAAACAGGCGCAGATCACTATAATAAATGAAGGCGAATTGCATGTAGCCGTGAGGTTGCCCGTGAATGTACCGCATCGACGCGTGTTTATGTGTATATAGACGGTGGTTTTTGAGTCGCGTGACGCCGGGCCGGGTACTAACTCCGTGGCAAGGTCAGATGACGGATAAGCCGGTGCCAAAATAATTCTTTATTTTGCGTCCTGTGATCCGTTTTCTGTTGCCTGTTTTTCTTGTTATGACCCAATTTGTACCGGCCCGCATCGATGCCCAAACCAGCGTGACTGTTCAGTCCGATGATTCGCTTGTCTCCGTACCGCTCAACCGCAGCGTTCATCTGACCATTGTACTGCCTCCCGGTTATCAATCGACCAATACATCGTACGCTACCCTGTATCTGAACGACGGACAGGATTTACCCGCCCTGCACATGCAACAGGTTCTCGATTCGTTATACCACCAGCAGACCATCCGGCCCTTTGTGCTGGTGGCCATTCATGCCGGCGACCGGATTCAGGAGTATGGCACAGCGGCTCAGGCCGACTACATGAAACGGGGCAGTAAAGCCGGACGCTACGCCGATTTCGTCCTGACCGAACTGATGCCTTACGTTCAGAAGCATTATCGCGTCAGCAATGATCCGGCTCAGACGGTCTTTGCGGGTTTTTCGCTCGGCGGTTTGTCGGCGTTTGATCTGGTATTTCATTATCCGGAGCGGTTTACGCGGGCGGGTGTTTTTTCCGGGTCGTTCTGGTGGCGCAGCAAAAGTACTGCCGACGGCTACCGCGACGAAACCGACCGTATCATGCACGATCTGGTCCGCAAAGGAACGTACAGCCCCAGGCTGAAATTCTGGTTTGAAACCGGTACCGACGATGAAACCAGCGACCGCAACCATAACGGCATTATCGACTCCATTGACGACACGACCGACCTTATTGACGAACTCGTAAAAAAAGGCTACGACCGGCAGCGCGATATTCGCTACGTCGAAATCCCCGGTGGCCAGCACAATCAGGGAACCTGGAGCCGCATTATGCCGGATTTCCTGATCTGGGCGTTTGGTAATTAACCGCATCGGCGGACCGACAGAGGAAAGGAGGACGTACAGAGGTGGTGCGCCACTGCGACACAAAATTCCTCTCCGTTTTCTCTGTGAAAACTCTGTCCCTCTGTGTTGAAAAAAATATATTATGAAACTACAACTTCCAATGACCACACTGCTGCTTACCCTGCTGCTGGCCTGTAAAGGCAGTGAACCAGCCGTACCGCAACTCCCCGTATCCGTAACCCCACCAGCCAGTGTTACTACCGCGCCGGCAGTTCGTAAACTGGTCTGGTCTGACGAGTTTGACAAGGCGGGTTTGCCTGATCCGGCCAAATGGAAATATGACGTGGGCGGTAGTGGCTGGGGTAATAACGAACTTCAGTTTTATACCGATAAACGCGCCGAAAATGCCCGCGTGGAAGATGGTAAACTCATTATTGAAGCTAAAAAACAAGACTTTCAGAATCGGAAATACACCTCGGCTCGGTTGCTGACGGCAGGCAAGCAAAGCTGGAAATACGGACGTATCGAAGCCTTTGCCAAACTCCCGAAGGGACGCGGTACCTGGCCCGCCATCTGGATGCTGGGCGATAACATTGGTACTGCTGGCTGGCCCCGCTGCGGTGAACTCGATATCATGGAACACGTTGGCTACGACCAGGGTGTGGTACACGGTACGGTGCATACTGAAGCGTACAACCACGTGAAAGGCACCCAGAAAGGAGGTAAAATCACCGTGGCTGACGTAGAGAACAAGTTTCATCTCTACGTCATCGAATGGAATGACCAGCAGATCAGTTTCTTCGTGGATGACAACCGGTACTACACCGTAGAGCGGTCGGTTTTGGGTGGTACCGAAGATAAATGGCCGTTCGATCAACCGTTTTTTCTGATCCTGAATCTGGCTGTTGGGGGTAACTGGGGCGGTCAGAAAGGCGTGGACGAAAGCATCTGGCCACAACGCATGGAGGTTGACTATGTACGTGTTTATCAGTAAGATAACTGAAAATTAGAGACAGGAAAATGAAAAGCGTCGGCTCGTAAACCGACGTTTTTTTATGCGTCAGAATTTTTTTTGCTCCTCGTGCAACCCAACCCCGGTAGTCTGACATCTTCCTGTCAAATACGGAATAACGATTAGCGCTGATCGGTACCGTTCATTTTCAACCTTGACAAAAAACGGACTACCGCCATGAAAACTCCTAAAAATTGCCTCGCCACTGCGTTTACCGCAGCCTTTTTTGCCGCTGCGTCGGCCACTTCGTTTGCCCAAATGACGGTTACCATCACCACCGGTAATGATGCCGACTCGACCACCCAGACCCGCACGGAGAAGTTTACCAAAAAAATGGACCGGGTAACCAGCGATTTCAGTATTCATCTTGGCCTAACCGGCTTCGGCGGTGCGCTGTCAACAGCCTATGATCTGCGGCCCATCGGTTCGCGGTTTGTGGCCCTATCCTGGCAGAAACGTATTCCGCTGGCCACGAGTGGCACAACTAAAATCCGGCTTGTTACCGGTCCCGAAGTGGCCTGGAACAACTTTATGTTCGAGAATAAGACCGTGCTGACCAACCAGAACGGGCAGATTATTGCCGAAGCCGCTACGGTTCCCCTGCGTAAATCGAAGTTCGTAACCACGCAGCTCAACCTACCGCTCATGGTGAACGTGGCTTTCAAATCGGGCTTCACGGTTAGTGCCGGTGCCTACGCCGGTATCCGCTTAGATAGCTATACGGCGCAAAAGCCTGATAATGGCCGCACCGTCAGAACGCACGGCGCGTTTGAACTCAACCCTATCCGCTGGGGCCTGACTACGGAACTGGGTTTCCGGGGCTGCTCTAAACTCTTCGTTCGCTACGAACCCAATAGCCCCTTCCGCGCCGGTCAAACGCCCGATAGCA
>JBBRUB010000284.1:0-5487 GCA_038248175.1 Cytophagales bacterium
ACCACACCGTATTCGGCAAAGTCGTGGATGGTCTCGACATAATCGACCAGATCAAACAGGGCGATAAAATTACGAGTATTGAGGTGATGGAGTAGGGTTTACCCCACCCCCGGCCCCTCCCCTAAAACAGGGGAGGGGAGCAAACCATCCGGCGTCAGCAACGCGGGCGCGAAAGCACTCCCCCCCTGTTTTAGGGGTGGGGCCGGGGGTGGGGTAAATCCTATTCCATCACCTCAATACTCGTGATTTTATCGCCCTGTTTGATCTGGTCGATTATGTCCAGGCCGTCCACGACTTTGCCGAATACGGTGTGGTTGCGGTCGAGGTGGGCGGTGTTCTGGCGGCTGTGGCAGATGAAAAACTGCGAACCACCCGTATTGCGGCCCCGGTGGGCCATGCTCAGCACACCCCGGTCGTGGTGCTGGTTTTCGCCGGTCAGTTCGCAGTCGATGCTGTAGCCCGGTCCGCCCGATCCGGTGCCGGTGGGATCGCCCCCCTGAATCATGAAATCGTTGATGACGCGGTGGAATTTCGTACCGTCGTAAAAACCTTTTTTAGCAAGGGAGATAAAGTTTTCGACCGTTTTTGGGGCGTCCTGATCGAAGAATTCGATGGTCAGGGTACCCTTGTCGGTGTTCATTTTTGCCGTTGGCATGAGCTGAGTTGGTTTTGTTTGAGCCGCAAAGGTACGAGTGAATCGTTGTTTGCAGGTAACACACACGATAATCCGGGCTTGGTAAACAGGTCAATTAATTCACAGAATATTACAATCGTGTACTGTTGATTTATTGTAAAAGATGTCGGTAACTTGCCAACTGTCAGAGTGATAAATAACCCGCTCAACGTTAGCCTTCCTGAAATTAGTCAATTCTACTTAGGGAATGCCGGACCATTGGTCTCAGTTTGCCCGCTCTGTTTGCCGCCCGTATGTGGATTGTCCGGTTAGCGTTAGAAAAGAAATACACCATTGCCGTTATGGCGTTGCTGATCGTCATCATGGGCGGGCTGGCCGTTCGGCAGATGCCAACCGACATCTTTCCGCGCATCAATATTCCCGTTGTTACGGTACTCTGGGGCTATAACGGGCTGTCGGCCAACGAAATGGATCGGCTCATTACGAGCTTTTCCGAAACGTCGATTATCAACAACGTCAGCGATATTCAGCGGATCGAATCGCAGACGTATGCCAGCACTACGGCCATCAAACTGTATTTCCAGCCGACGGTAAAAATCGAGGAAGCTATTGCGCAGGTCACGGCCATTTCGCAGACGATTCTGACCCGGATGCCGCCCGGCACGCAGCCTCCGCTCATCGTTCGCTACGACGCCACCGACGTGCCGGTACTGCAACTCGGTCTCTCGTCCGACAGCCTGACCGAATCGCAGATCAACGATTATTCGCGGACGCGCGTCCGGTCGCAGTTAGCCACGTTGCGCGGGGTTAGGCTGTCGCTGGCGTTTGGGGGCAAAGCACGGCAGATTACCGTCGATCTGGAGCCGGAGCGGCTGATTGCCTACAACACCACGCCCGAAGAAGTCCTGAACGCCGTGGCCACCCAAAACCTGACGCTACCCACCGGCACCATCCGCCTGGCCGACCGCGAATACAACGTCCGGCTCAACTCGAAGCCCGACGCGGTAAGTATCCTGAATGACATTCCGATCAAGATCATTGGCGGCACCACCGTACACATGCGCGACGTAGCGTTTGTGCATGACGGGGCTACCGTGCAGAGCAACATCGTAAAGCAGGACGGCAGGCGGGGCGTGTTGCTCAGCCTGGTGAAAACCGGCAGCGCGTCCACGACCGAGGTTGTCGATATTATCCGCAATGAAATCCTGCCCCAGATTCGGGCGGCTGCCCCGGCCAATCTTCGGGTCGAGGAACTGTTCGATCAGTCGGTGTTTGTTCGGGCGTCTATTCACGGGGTTTTGGTGGAAGGGCTGATTGCGGCTTTGCTCACGGCAGCCCTGATTCTCTTGTTTCTGGGGAGCTGGCGCAGTACGCTGATCGTGGCGGTGTCCATTCCGCTGTCTATTCTGGCGTCGCTGTCGGTGCTGTATCTGCTGGGCGAAACGCTCAACATCATGACCCTCGGCGGGCTGGCCCTGGCCATCGGCATTCTGGTCGATGATGCCACCGTAACCATCGAGAACATTCACCGCAACGAAGAACTGGGCCTGCCACTGCGCGAAGCCATTCTGGAGGGAGCAAGTCAGATTGCCACGCCCACGCTGGTCTCGACGCTCACGATTTGCATTGTGTTTACGTCGGTGCTGTTTCTGGAAGGTCCGGCGCGGTTTCTGTTCGGGCCGCTGGCCGAAGCCGTAGTGTTTGCCATGCTGGCGTCGTATGTCCTCTCCCGAACGCTGGTGCCGACCCTGGCCGATATGCTGCTGAAACATACCCCACCCCGACCCCTCCCCGGGAGGGAGGGGCTAAAATCATCCGGTTCCAATAACCCCTCCCTACCGGGGAGGGGTTGGGGTGGGGTAGAACCGCGCCGGTTCGACCGGGCGTTTACCCGCTTCCAGACCCGCTACGTAAATGCGTTGCGCTGGACGCTGGATCATCGGAAGGTGGTATTGGCGATTTTTGTGGTCGTGATTGGCTTTACGGCCCTGCTGTTGCCGTTTGTGGGACGCGACTTTTTTCCGCGTGTCGATGCGGGGCAGATCCGGCTGCATCTGCGCGCGCCCGCCGGAACGCGGCTCGAAGCCACCGAACAGATTGCCGCCCGAACTACCGAAATTGTTCGTGAGGTGATCCCGCCCGACGAAATCGGTACCGTTATGAGTAACATCGGCCTGACACCGGAGCGGTACAACTTTATCTTTACCGATAATGCCTCGCTCAGCAGTGCCGATACGGAATTGCTCATTTCGCTGACCGACGAACGCTCACAACCTACCGAAACCTACGTGCGCGAACTGCGTAACCGGCTTCGCAACGAGATGCCCGGCGTGACGTACTTCTTTCAACCCGCCGACATCGTGAGTCAGATTCTGAACTTCGGCCTGACCTCGGCCATCGACGTGCAGGTGGCGGGGTTCGATCAGGCCAATAACCTCAAACTGACCCTCGAACTCCGCGACCGCATGACCGGTATTGCCGGGGCGGTGGACGTACACCTGCATCAGGAACTCGACGCCCCCGAACTGTTTGTGGAAGTGGACCGCGAACGGGCCAGTCAGTTCGGGCTTACTGAGCAGCGGGTGGCCACCAATATGAATATTTCGTTGAGTGGGTCGGGGCAAACGCGGCCTAATTTCTGGTCGGATCCCATCACGGGTTTCCCGTACATCGTTACGGTGCAGACGCCCCCCTACAAACTCGATTCGTATGACAAACTCCTGCAAACGCCGGTGGGTAGCAGCGGGGTAACGCCCCAGTTGCTGGCCAACGTCACGACCATCAAACGCACGGTGTCGCCGGTAATCATTAACCGCGTGAACACCCAGCCTACGTATGACGTATATGCATCGGTAGAGCGGACGGACCTGGGATCGGTGGCGAAGGAGCTGGAGAAACTGGTGGCCGAGTACAGGCCCAGGCTCAAGCCGGGCAATACTATTACAATTCGCGGGCAGGTAGCCAGTATGGAAAGCGCGTTTAACCGGCTGGGACTTGGCATCGTGTTTGCGGCTTTGCTGGTGTATTTGCTGATGGTGGTCAACTTTCAGTCGTTTCGCTATCCGTTCATCATTATTACAGCCCTGCCCGGTGCGTTATGCGGGATGGTGTGGCTGCTATTTCTGACGGGTACTACGTTCAGTATTCCCTCGCTGATGGGAGCCATTATGAGTGTGGGCGTGGCTACCGCCAACAGCATTCTGCTGGTCAGTTTCGCCAAAGATTACCTGCCCGACGTAAACGGCGATGCGTATGCAGCGGCTCTGGAAGCGGGCCGGACGCGCCTTCGACCCATTCTGATGACGGCCATCGCCATGATTATCGGGATGCTGCCCATGTCGCTTGGTTTGGGCGAAGGGGGTGAGCAGAACGCACCACTGGGCCGGGCCGTTATTGGCGGGCTGGTGCTGGCCACGTTTACCACGCTGCTGTTTGTACCGGTCGTATTCAGCTATTTAGTAAGGAAACCAACGACATGATATACCACATTACTACGAATGCCGACTGGACCGCGCAACGCGATAGTCCGACCTACGAAGCGGCCAGTTTAACGACCGAGGGCTTCATTCATTTATCCAGCAAAGAGCAGGTTGTCGGGGTGCTGGAACGGTATTATCGGAACGTACCGGAGCTTTTACTGCTGCACGTCGATCCCGCCAAACTAACCGCCGAACTCCGCTACGAAGCCGCTACCAACAACGACCTGTTTCCACACCTGTATGGCCCGCTGAATCGGGATGCCATAGTGAACATTGACCCCATCGACCAATGAAAATACTCCGAATACTCATCCCGCTACTGCTGCTGATTGCCGTATTCGTATTTTTTGGTGTGCTGCCCCGCATCCGCAACGCGCAGGAGTTGCGGGCCGAAGCCAATGCCGAAAAAACGCGCGAGCCGGTGGTCAATGCGGTGCCGCTTAAACAGGGGTCGGATACGACCGGGCTTACGCTGCCGGGTCAGATTCAGCCGTACCGCCAAACGCCGTTGTTTGCCCGGACGCAGGGGTTTCTGCGCAAATGGTACGTGGATATTGGTGCGAACGTAAAACAGGGGCAGCTTCTGGCGAGCATCGACGTGCCGGAACTCGACCAGGACATTGCCCGTGCCCGCGCCGATCAGCAACTCGCCCAAGCCAATCTCGACCGGCTCGAAAGCGTCCAACTACCCGGTGCCATAGCCCAACAGGACATCGACACCCGGCGGTCGGGCGTGGCGGTGGCACAGGCTAACGTGCGCCGGTTGCAGGCCCTGCGCACATTGCAGGAAATACGCGCACCATTTTCAGGCGTGATTACGACCCGCAACGCCGAAAACGGGAATCTCGTCTCGCCAGGATCGGGGCAGCCTCTGTTTACCCTCTCGGAACTCGGTTCGCTGCGGGTGTTTGTCGATGTGCCGCAGACGTACTTTCAGATGATTAAACTCGGAATGCCCGCCACGGTGTCGGTGCCGGAGTTGCGGCAGACGCTGCGGGGCAAAGTCGTGCGTACGTCGGGCATGCTGCGTACGGACTCCCGCACACTGCTGACCGAAATCCTGATCCCGAACCCCGGCAACAAAATTCCGTCGGGGC
Organism: Cytophagales bacterium; assembly: GCA_038248175.1. GTDB lineage: Bacteria > Bacteroidota > Bacteroidia > Cytophagales > Spirosomataceae > Spirosoma. Next base: position 5,211 of record JBBRUB010000284.1, read on the forward strand.
TGTACGGCTCGGTTAAATTCGATATGATTGCGTCGGGTGGGCCGGTGCTGGTACCCGCCAACGCCCTGAAAGTCACGCCCGAAGGCCCGCTCGTGGTGGTAGTGGGTCCCGACGACCGGCTCCAATTCATCCCCATTACGCTGGGCCGCGACTACGGCACGACCATCGAAGCCACCACCGGCCTGACCGGACAGGAGCGCGTGGTCATGAACCCCAACGACCGGCTGCACGACGGGCAGAAAGTACGTCTGTACAAACCCGTTCCTGTCAAACCCGT
>JBBRUB010000285.1:0-5485 GCA_038248175.1 Cytophagales bacterium
AACTGATGATTCGGGCTATTCTTATAGCCTTCCTGTAAAGTTAGCACCTCAGTTGGCTCTAAATCGATGTAGCGTTTGGTCTTCATTTTGCAATAATACGAGTACTTAGCCTGTTTTAACCAATATTGTCTCATTACTTATGAACACAGTAAGCAACCCCCTGATTTCGGCTCGTTGGCTGACCACACCCGTTTTACGATGGGTATCACGTTGGGGGAATGCACCTGTTCTGGGGGTTCATCTGGGGAATCATTCTATTCTGGATTTTCGTCATGCCTTACGACATTCCCGGTCAGCGGCAACGGCGTAGCTCACCCCTCGATCTGCTGCTCAAGCGACTGGCTTCGGGGCAAATCACGACTGAGCAATACCGGGAGCAGAAAGAAATCATAGACAATGATTCGGTCAAGGCTGGCTGAAGAAATGGGTATGGCACTTCCTCTTTTTATAATTTTCCATCACTCACTTACAAGATTTTACCAGAGCTACGTCTGATACTGGTCAGACGACCATCTTTACTGAATGATGGTCAATATTTACCAACAAAGAATCTGGATAAGCTGGTTACTGACTGGTTTGGTCATTGTCCTGGCTGGCTGCCATCAAACCCGCGAAGACCGTCTCCGAACGACAAACTCTTCGGCATCCACCAGCATTCGTTTCAATGGTATATCCTACGAACTGCTGCGGCATGGCAAACTCTACTTTATTGAAGGCGCGGGTGGCGTCAGTCATTTCGAGGAACTCAAAGCAGCTGGGGGTAACTCAGTCCGCATCTGGGATGACATCGACGCCGACCGGCTCTTGGATGAAGCACACGCCCTGGGTCTGACGGTGATGTTCGGCTTGTGGGTCGAACGCGAGATGGAGGGTTTCAACTACAACGATCAGGCAGCCGTAGAGCGGCAGTACGAGCGCGTCCGCAAAACGGTTCTCAGGTACCGAAATCACCCCGCCCTGCTGCTGTGGTGCGTGGGTAACGAGTGGTCGCAGGAAGCCGATAACTTCAAGGTCTTCGGGGAGGTAAACCGCCTGGCCCGCCTGGTTCACGAACTCGATCCTGATCATCCCGTCAGCACCGCCATCTCCCCCGACAGCAAACGGGCCATCTGGTTAGTGAGCCGTCAGTGTCCCGACGTAGATATACTGGCGGTCAACTCCTACGGCCTGACTGACCGCCTGGACGAGTTTTTCCGGCAGGGCGGCTGGACCAAGCCCTACCTCATTTCGGAATACGGCGCACCGGCTTACTGGGAGGTTCCCTCCGCGCCCTGGGGCGCACCAGACGAGCCGGATAGCAAGCAGAAAAATGCTTCCGTACGGCAGTTCTATCAGAAACATATTGCCCCGCGCCCAGCGGGATGCTTTGGCGCGTATCTGTTCTACTGGGGGAACAAGCAGGAAGAAACGCACACCTGGTTCAGCGTTTTCGATGAGCAGGGCCATCAAATGCCATTGGTCGGGATGATGCGGCAACTGTGGTCCGGTCAGGACACAGCCATCAATCAGGCACCGGAGATCGGTCAACTACTGGTCGATAATAAGCCCGGATCCCACCGCTCATTTGGCCCGGATGCCATCCTGCACCGGGCGTCCATCCGGGCCACCGACCCCGACCGCGATTCACTAACCTATCATTGGGAATTAAAAATGCGGGCGCAACCGGGCAGCGACTACGTGGGCGTTCCGCGTCCGGCCCTGACGGATCTGCTTCAGCAAACTGACCGCCCTGATGTTCTGTTTCGGTTGCCGCAGCCGCCGGGGGCGTATCGCCTGTTCGTGAATGTGTACGATACCCACCGGCACGTGGCCACCGCCAACTTTTCGTTCGAAGTTCGCTAAGCTACCCGGTTAGTTGACGCGGGTTGTCAGTAGTTCGGCGTGGTGCCGCTGCCAGTCGGGCAACGTATCGAAAACCACCCCCCGGATGGTGGGGTACCGCTCCCGCATCAACTCGATGGCTTCGGTGGTCCATTGATCGGCCCCCGCCTGGCCCGCCACCGATGCCAGGTGCGTAATGAGGATTGGTTTTTGCCGGATGCTGTACGCAGGATGGGTGCGTACGGTCGTATGGGGAAGCTGAAACAGGGCGGCAAACGAATGGCTTTTGCCATCGGCAGCCCGCGCCGGATCGTTCACCACCGCAAACCCCAGCCAGTCGACCGTCTCCGTGCCGGGATAATACGCTACCACCGACGAGGGCAGCGTGGGACACCAGACCCAGGTGATCAACTCGATTTTGTCCTGCCGACACGTTTGCACGACGTGCTGCCAGGCCCGCCGGTACAGGGTCAGATCAGCCGCGTTGGTCAGGCCCCAGGGCTGCTCCTGGTTATCGAATTCGGGCATGAAACTCACCAGTACCGGCTGGTTGGTTGCCCGCACGGTTCCGGCGAAACTACGTAATGCCTCGTCGCGCTTCCCCCGCACAATGCTGCTTAGAAAAGCCCGTACGTCAGCCTGATCGTTGTCCCCGTTCAGCGTCGGTTCCAGGTACAGCAACGGTAGTTGGTTGCGCAGCACGGACCCGGCGGGAAGGTCGATAGTCGAGTGGGGAGCAATGGGCCAGGCCATGTGGTGAGGAACGATGGGGAAAGATGATGCACCCTGTCTTGTAAATTGCCCGGCAGGGGTAGTCCGCAACCCAACGTAGAACGGGCGGGTATTGGCATAACGCAGGCCAGGCGGACGTTGGGCCGTTCGCTTCTGGTAGGTGAACACCCCCATGCCAACCGTGAGTACGATCACCCCTGCGAACAGTGGAATGGCCGCCCAGCGCAGCCAGGCGTAGAGGCCGTAGCGTACGTTCCAGGCGGTCAGCCGCCACTGCCACAGGTGTTTGCGCTGATCCGAGAGTCGCCCCAGCCGGGTTTGTAGCCACAACATCGTTTTTTCCTGCCCAGACAGGACCGTCAGCCCCATGATGAAGACGTTCAGCAGCCCGAAGCCGATCATCATCTGGAAAAAAATGTTGTTGAGCGCGAATCGCCCGTACCAGTAGATGCCGTAGCTGATGGCCCCCACCGTTACCAGACTCATCAGCAGATTGGGTAGCACCAGCCAAAAATGATTCCGGGGCTGGTCATCCTTGGGCGTCGGGATGTACGGCACCCGTACCCGGAACACCGTATAAACGAGACCCAGCACATACACCCACCAGGCCCCGCTCGCCAGCATCCCGCCCACGAGGTGAAAGCCCGCTTCGTGCCGCTCGATGAGCCACCGCTGCGCGTACTGCCGGATCAGAAAGCCCGTCAGCAGCAGGGGCGTATAGACGGTGGCGAACAAGAGTAAGTCCAGTTGCAGGGGCAACCGCATAGTCAGCAGCGACAGGATGGGAATCAGCAGATCGATGAGCTGAACGCTGCCCAGCAGGTAATAGAGCGGGAGGGTTCCGTAGTGCAGCCGCTGCCGCCCGGTCAGTTTGCTGAATACCTTCGGATACGTTGTAACCAGCAGCTCGAACGTGCCCCGCGCCCACTTGAGTTGCTGTTTGTAATAGGCCGATAGCGTGGCCGGTACCAGCCCGTAGGATAACGGCAGCGGCACATATACGGACTCCCAGCCCCCGGCATGAAGCCGCATGGCTGTGTGCATATCTTCCGAGAGTCCGTTGGCGTGGCCCCCGATGCTATCAAGAGCTGACCGGCGAAACGTGCAGTTGGCCCCGATGGCCTGCGCCGTGCCGTAGCTACCCATCGCCGTCATCATGGGTCCGTAAAAGCTGTACGTCTGCTCCGATGCCCCGAACGCCACCACACTTTCTTTGTGGTTATAGTAACCCTGTACGCACTGCACAAACCCAACGGCGGGGGTATCAAAATGGGGCAAGACGTGATCCAGAAAATCCGGGACGGGAACATGATCGGGGTCGATAATCAGGCAAATCTCACCCGTTGCCTGCCTGAGCGCGTGGTTGATGTTGCCTGCTTTGGCGTCGGTTTTATCAATCCGTGTCACGTGGATAACGCCGAGTTTGGCGCACATCTCCCGCAGGTACGGATCGTCGGCTTCGTCGCACAGATACGTGGTATGCGGATAGGTGATGCGCTGAATCGCGGTCAGCGTATTGATGACCATATCGCGGGGTTCGCCGGGGCAGTAGGTCGTCAGCACATCGACCGTCCAGGTGCGGGTTGGCGTGGGGGATGCCACGGGTTTGACCAGCCAGTAGTGGTACCACTCGTGCAGCAGCCGAAGCAGTTTAAACAGCACCGAGACCGTCAATAGGGCGAATAGTGTGGTGTCCCCCCGGTTCTGGGGCTGGAAATACACCCACAGAAAGGCGACCACGAACAGCAGGCCCATGCTGATCAGCACCCGTACGGGTCGATTGTCGCCGGGTTTCGTAGTGAACGTGTACTGCTCGTTTGGGGTCGGGTCAGCAAATGTGGGCCAGTTCATCGTCAGGGGGTGTGATAGTAGCGTCAGGCAAATAATTAGACTGAAACATTCCTATTGGATCACTTCTTTCGTCTCCCCGCAGGTCAGCATCTGTTCGCCAAAGTAGGGGTTACGAATCGGCTTTTTATCGCTCAGCCAGTAGGCACCCGCGCCGTTTTTCGCCATCGGGCAAAACTGCCGGTACACAGTACCGTTGACCCCAAACCGTTTCAGGCTGGCGTACAGCGCATCCTCGAAGCGGGCGTAGGCCACCCGTTGGGTCTCCACGTCGCTGGTTGATCGGATGGCTTTTAGAGCGGCTTTCATCGCGGTTAGCTGGTCCATCCAGCTGGTATGGGACGGACCGGATAACAGCATCATGTTCACGGCAGTCAGTGATTTTTCGACCCCAACGGCGGCCATTTTGGCCTGACTGCCATTCGTACGGATGAAGGCTTCGGTTAACGGACGTGACGCTTCGTACACGCCCGTCAGTTGCTTTCTGAAACCGTCCGGGACGGTAGTAGCTCTAGCCGAAGCCGCCGGTTTTCCGGGAGTTGGTTTGACCGCGCGGGCTACCGGCACCGGATTCGACTCGATGGTGGGCGTGGTCTTTATGCCTTCGGTGTCAATCTGCTGGGTGAAGGGATCGTAGCCCTTTTTTAGGACCATCTCGCCGTACAGCAGGTATGCCCCCGACATCACTACCCGCTCATCGCCGGTCAGGCCACCGGTGATAGCTACCCGCTCGTCGGTTTCGGTGCCGGTTTGCACCCGGCGTGACTGGAACGTATTGGCGGCCGTCTGCACGAACACGACCGTCCCCTCGCCCGACCGCACCACGGCGTCGGTTGGCAGCGTCAGTCCAGGCTGTGCTGTATTTTGTCGCGCCGTGTGCCGGATCGTGACCCGTGCCTGTTGCCCCGGCTGAAACCGCCCGCCCGGATTGGGCAGTACGGCCCGCAGTAACAGTACCTGACTGCCGTTCTGGTATTCGGGGTTGATAAACGACACCCGCGCCGTCAGGTTTTGCCCGGCCTCGCTACCCACGACCGATACCGGCACCTGATCGCCGACCCTGACGTAGCCCGACTCGCCGGGG
>JBBRUB010000286.1:0-5475 GCA_038248175.1 Cytophagales bacterium
GATGCGGCCCTGAAGGCGTTGCGGTTTGAACGTCGTCTGGAGCTGGGTATGGAAGGCCAGCGCTTCTTCGACCTGGTGCGCTGGGGTGTCGCCAAAGACGTGTTGAACCGCTACCTGGCGTATGAAGTGACGAAGCGGTCAAACCTGCGGGGGGCCACGTTCAATGATTTCAATGTCGTGTTTCCAGTGCCGCAACGTCTGCTTGACGCCACCAAACGACCAGATGGTACACTCACACTAAGCCAAAATCCGGGGTATTAAGTGAGCAGAACGTTTGATGGATATACATCACGTTTACAAATAATCTGGCAATTCAGCAAGTGCATGAAAGCGGGTTGAGATAAGCATTATCTCAACCCGCTTTCATGCACTTGCTGAATTGCCCCAAAAATGAGCCATCACTATAACCGTAACCGACGCAGGTATTGACCACTTTCGCGCAGACAGGTCAGCCCGTCGGGGTCCTCGTCGCGTTCGACCATAAAGTGCCGGATGCCCTGTTTCCGGGCTTCGGCCAGCAGCGGCCTGAAGTCGATAATACCGGTACCGGGACTGACACCAAGTTCAACCCAGTTTGGACGGGGTACCACCCCCCTTTACTCCCGATTACATTCTGGCGGGTACGGTGGGTGGGCTGTTCGAAGGAAGTGCCGCCGTCGATCCGTCCCGGTACAACTTCAGTCAACGTGGGTTTTACCAGATTGCCCGTGCCAACAAGGAAGGAACCGAATGGTTTCGTGAGACAGGACTTTCTTATAAAAACGTACATCCTCGAAGCCTGACCTTAGCCATTTGAAACCTATCAACTGGCTAAAGTCAGGAAGTGTTGGGCCTACAGACCGTTTATTTTTGAGCATCGAGCTGAAAAGCCAAAGCGATTAACTCAAACAGCTTCTGAGCCTCTATTCCTGCTTAAATAAGCCAATTTCGGGGCTTTTTGAAAGGCTAAAGTCAAGCTTCGTTCAGATGTAGCTCTGCAAAAGCCGGTATATCTGACAATTCAGAACCTATAAGTCAAATGAGAAACGACGACTCACAACTGGATGTCGATCCTCAACGAGTTGAGTATTATCTTTGAAGACAGTATCAGACCCATTGCATCGACTAACCCAGGGCTGACATAGTTTAGCAAGCAGTCCCTCTTCCGGTAAGCCGGACATACGTTTACTACATCAATGACCAAGATTACCGATCACATAAAGGCCGCGAACGGCAAACCGATTTTCTCGATTGAGGTGATTCCGCCCCTCAAAGGTGATAGCCTCAAAAACCTGCTCGACAATATCGAGCCGCTGATGGAGTTCAAACCGCCGTTTGTCGATGTGACCTACCACCGCGAAGAATACATTGAACGGCCCCTGCCCGACGGTACCGTCCAGAAGATTGTGACCCGCAAACGTCCCGGCACGGTGGGGATATGCTCGGCGATCATGCACCGCTTTGGCGTTGATCCAGTGCCGCACGTACTGTGTGGCGGGTTCAGCCGCGAAGAAACCGAAGACTTTCTCATTGACCTGCACTACCTCGGCATCGACAACGCGCTTGTGCTGCGGGGCGATCCGGCCAAGCCGTTCAAGACTTTCAAAGCCAAAGAAAACGGATACGCCTACGCCGGTGATCTTGTTGAGCAGGTGGCTAATATGAACCGGGGTGCCTACCTGCATGAAGAAGACGAAGCCTTGACGCCCAGTAATTTCTGCATTGGCGTGGCGGCTTACCCCGAAAAACATTTCGAGGCCGAAAACCACGACATTGACTTCGACTACCTCAAACAGAAAATCGACAAGGGCGCGGATTATATCGTGACGCAGATGTTTTTCGACAATCAGAAATACTTCGACTTCGTCTCGCGCTGCCGTCAGCACGGCATCTCCATTCCAATTATTCCGGGGCTGAAACCCCTCAGCACCCGCAAACAGCTTCAGATTCTACCCAAACTGTTTCATCTGGAGATGCCCGCCGATCTGGTACGGGCCGTAGAAGCCTGCGAGACCGATCAGCAGGCCCGGCAGGTGGGCATCGAGTGGGGCATCCAGCAGAGCCGCGAACTAATGGCCGCCGGCGCGCCGGTGCTGCACTATTACACGATGGGTAAAGCTGACAATGTAATGCAGATTGCGCAGGCAATTTTTTAACATTTTTTACGGGTGATGTTGCGGTAACACAGAATTTTGTGTTGGTTTAAATAGTTATTGCGGTATATTGTGGAAGTTATTCTGCAATATACCATCGTAACAAAGACTACCATGCATAACATAGAAATTAACCTCGACGCCCTGTCGCGCTACAACCTCACGCCTAACCAATACGTTTTCCTGTTTCTGACACATGCCAAACAGTACGCGGCCATGTATAAATTCGGGCAGGAAGGGCCGAGCTTTTCGTCCGAAGAAATTGGCAACTTAGTTGATAGAGGGCTGATCCTGAACCTCAATAAAGACGGCTATTACTATCTGGATTTCTTTGTGCTGACCGACGCCGTGGGCCGTGATTTGTTCGATCAGGACCGCGAAAAAGCCGCGCTGGAGTTCTGGAATGCTTACCCGATCCTGCTCCGCGACCCCCGCACCGGCGAAAATTTCTCGCTCCTCAATACCGATAAGCAGCCGTTTCTGCGTGATTACTACGCCCGCATTGGCTTCAACCCTGCCAAACATCAGCGCGTGATGAACGCACTTGATTATGCCATTGAGAAAAACATAGTGGATATGACCATCCGGCAGTGGCTTGACTCCGAACAGTGGACCCTGCTTCAGGAGTTGATGGATTTGGAGCAGATGAAGTTGTAAATCAGGGCCAACAAAGGTTTACCTAATCGGGTTAGTTGGGTAAACCTTACTTCAGGCGTTATGTCCGTTATTGGCGAGATTATCAAGAAAGCAATTGACGTGTATGGCTTCGTCACTACAGACCCCGATCCGGTAGAGGCTCAGCGGGTTGTACTAAAAGACCTGCTCACAAAGGCCAGGCTGACGGCATTCGGCAAAAAATACGGGTTCAGCAACATCCTCAGCAGTGCCGATCCCATCAGGGCGTTTCAGCAGACCGTGCCGGTGTACGATTACGACAAGCTGAACGCCGACTGGTGGCATTATCTCATCGACGGTCATCAGAACGTAACCTGGCCCGGCGGGCAAAGCTACTTTGCGCTCAGCAGCGGTACCACCAGCAACAGCAAGTCCATTCCGGTGACGAACGATATGCTTGATGCCATCCGGCGGGCGGGTGTGCAACAGGTAATGAGCCTGAAAAACTTCGACCTGCCCGCCGACTTTTTCGAGAAGCAAATTCTGATGCTCGGCAGCAGCGTAAACCTGATCGAAAAAGACGACCATGAAGAAGGCGAAATCAGCGGTATCAGCGCGGCCAACATCCCGGTCTGGTTCCGACCCTACTACAAACCGGGCGTCGAGATCGCTTCTCTTAACGACTGGGACGAGAAGGTCCGGCGCATTGCCGAAGAAGCCCCCAACTGGGATATTGGCAGCCTGAGCGGTATTCCGTCATGGATCGAGATGATGCTAAAAGAGGTTATTGCGCACAATAAACTGAACACAATCCACGACATCTGGCCCAACCTGGCGGTCTATACTACCGGGGGCGTCGCGTTTGAACCGTACCGGAAAAGCTTCGAGACGCTGCTCGCCCGGCCCCTGATCTATATCGACACCTACCTGACTTCTGAGGGGTATCTGGCTACGCAGAAACGGCCCGACACTACATCGATGGCTTTGCTGGTGGGTAATGGCATTTTTTTTGAATTCGTCCCTTTTACCGACGGCAATTTAGACGAGAATGGCTGCGTAAAACCCGATGCCCCGGTGCTGACGTTAGCCGAGACCGAAGAAAATACAGACTACGTCTTGCTGATTTCGACGGTGTCGGGTGCGTGGCGGTACATGATTGGCGATACCGTGATGATCACCGACAGGCAACGGGCCGAAATCAGAATAACGGGCCGGACCAAGCACTATCTGAACGTGGTGGGCGAGCAACTGTCGGTACAGCAGATGAACGCAGCCATGCAAACCATGCAGCAACGGTTTGACATCGAGATTCCTGAATTTGTGGTATCGGCGGTGCGCAAAAATGGCGAGTATATCAACAAGTGGTTCGTTGGTACCAACCGCCGGGCCGATGGTGTCTTGTTCGCCGAAGCCCTGGATACCGAGCTGCGGGCCAATAACAAGAACTACAACGTGGCCCGGACCAAAGCCCTGAAAGGCGTGGAAGTGGAGGTGATTCCAATGGCGCATTTTTACCGCTGGAGCGAAGAATACAAGAAATTGGGTGGCCAGGCCAAGATCCCCCGCGTAATGAAAGAGGAAGATTTCCGGGAGTTCGAGCAGTACGTCAGTGGGCTGAAATGAGCTCATTTTGTTTACGTCAATTTTTCTTCCAGTTGCCGCACCTGTTCCACAATGAGTTCGGGCGAGACGTACAGCCGGGCAATCTTGTCTTTATAAGCCTGTGGCAGGTCAGCGTGGTTGAGAATGAACCACTTGGTAGCAATCAGGTACTGCCCCAGCCCGTGCCGAACCGCAAAATCGTCGGCCAGCCGCTCGGCTTCCTTAACGTAAGCCGCCGAGAAAACGTAGCCGAGACCAAAGCCAACCAGTTCCCGGTTGCTCCGTCGTTCGTAGTCCATAATGTGTCCCAGTTCGTGACCTATCCACCCGATTAAAATCTCATCGGGAATCTGGTGGATAGGAATGGCCGTGTGAGTAAGCCTGAACAGTACACTGATATTAATCTGATAGGCCCGGTGTTTCCGACGCGTCAATAAGGTACTGAACACGGGTTGCGCCTGCATAACCGACGACCTGATACGCCGTTTGAAAACAAACCGGATGGGGGTATGCTGCAACGCCGGATAAAATGATAAAGCCGTCAGTACATTCTTTTCGATGATGGACGGAATCGTTTTGTTCGGGCGGAACGACGCCAGACGCGGGTCGATGTCGCTGGTCTGTGCCTGGTGTTGGGATGTCAGCATGAGTTCTGGATAGCTATTGGCCTTAATTCACGATGGACATGATTTTTTAGGTTTAGGATGGTGGGAAATTATTCGATTAGCTACTTTCGCTGTTCAAACAACAACGAAAGCTTTGTGTATAGAAGCGATTTTGGGCCGAATAGTTTTGGCAGAGCCGGGCTGGCCGGGCGGGTCAACCATTTGTTCATCGTTGCCCAAACACCCTGACAACGTGCGTAAACTTCTTCCGGGTCTGTTTTTTGCCGCGCTCTGGGCCTCGGCGTCGGTGGCTACCAAGTATGGTGTTCAGTCGGTACATCCGCTCATTCTGGCCAACGTCCGGTTCTTCATTGCCGGTGTTGGTATGCTGCTGGTTGCGTACCTGATGCAGCGAACCCGTAAGGACCCGTCCGGTCTGGCATGGCCTACGCGCATCGAATTCAGACGAATCGCGATTTTCGCACTTCTGAATACAACCATTTACCTCGGCGCATTTGTGC
>JBBRUB010000287.1:0-5468 GCA_038248175.1 Cytophagales bacterium
AAAAACTGTGGTCATTTGCTGGGATAACGACTCAATTAAGTGAATACCATAATCAGCCCGTTGCTGTCCCTGTTGTTCTATTTCAACAATGATGCGGCCAATATGCCAATACGCTTGAACAAGCGCGAATTTGGGGAAAGGACCACGCGACACTTCGGCACTATCAATCAGCGTACGTAGGTAGCGGAATAACTCGACAGGCTGGGCAGATTCAGACAATTCCATACTGTTAGGGTGTTCTGCGAATATAGCACAGAAAGATCCTGATAAACTTACCAGAACCTTTGCGTCTGCCGATATTGGGGTTCTTTGTGCAAACAGGCGGATTTATACGGTAAGCAATCAGAAGTAGCCCAATTGAATGTCTCAGAAAAACGCCCGTTTGTTGAGACAAAAAGCAGCCGCCGTTTCCTTGGCTAAAAGGTAAGGAAAAATGTCTTAACTTGTCGTCTCACTAATCAATGTCGCAGACGGGAACCCAGCGGTGAGTTCACTGCGACATTATCACCATACTATGCTTATTGGTTACGCCCGTGTCTCAACTCAGGACCAGCAGCTTCATCTGCAACTCGATGACCTACATCGGGTAGGCTGCGAACAGATCTTTCAGGAGAAGGTCTCCTCGGCCAAAGTGCGTCCCCAGCTTAAGCTTTTGGTCGATTCTCTGCGCGAAGGCGATACGGTCATAGTCTGGAAACTGGACCGGCTGGGTCGGTCGCTGAAAGAACTCGTGGAACTGGTCACTACTTTCCAGATTAAGAAGGTTGGGTTCAGAAGTCTGAACGATGCCATTGACACGACTACCGCCCAGGGGCGACTGATTTTCAATCTGTTTGCCTCGCTGGCGGAGTTTGAGCGCGATATGATTCGGGAACGTACCCGGGCAGGTCTGTCGGCAGCTCGGGCGCGCGGTCGCCAGGGTGGACGTCCCAGAGGTCTGGGCAAAGCGACAATGGCCAAAGCCAATGCAGCGCGGACGCTCTATGAAAAGCGGGAAAAAACGGCTGAAGAGATCGGGCAAGTGCTGGGGATAAGCCGGGCAACGGTCTATCGGTACCTAACGTACCAGCCGGCTGATTTGACCACCCCCTAAGCCCACAGCCTGGCAGGATAGCTTACAGATGATTCGCTAAGCTACAGCTACAGCCAAGTCATGGGGGTTCCTTTATTTCTTTTCAGTTATACCCCAGATGAGGCTTTATACGGTCCGCCGTTACGACCGTCCGCGGCTGCGGTACGATTCTGCAGAGAGACCCGAACAGGCCCCGCCAGCCCACCATCGTTTGAATATAGACCGGCAACGGAGTCAGAAACGCCAGCCCGATAAACTGCCCGGAGGTACAAACCGCAATGGCCGATGCCCGTTCTTCTTCCGGAAACCAGGCCGACACAATCCGGTTGTTCATAGGGTACGACGGAGCCTCAAAAATACCGATGCCCGCCCGTGTGAGGATAAACCCGGCAAACGAACTCAGATTCCCCTGCACCAGCGTAGCCAGCGACCAGGGGTAGTTAACACATTTGGGGTAAATCCGCCACGTAGCGTCAATAAGTCGCTGGCTTTTAGACTATTATAAGAATTTAACTCCTTCTGGCTCGTAAGATAGAATATCTGATAGCGACGCTTCCAAAGGATCACGGCTCAGATCATCATCAAAATTAAACTCACCCTGAAAGTTGATGTGTTCCCAGGCAACAGGGGAGGTTCGGGGTAGCATACTCAGAATAATGGCTCGCTCTGCTTTGGTTGAGTTGACTAATAAGCGGCTCAAATACAGGTAGTTCCAGCAGATCACTGAGTTTTCGATCAACCGCTTGCAACCCTGCATGGTCAGCAACTCTTCCTGATTGGCATATTGTAGCACACCGTTATTGCCATAACTCACGGCCCGGCTTAGTGCGTGAACGCTTTCAATCTTCTCCTGTTGCTGATGGGCACGGTGGCGCATTTGCTCGTCGTCCATGTAACGCAGTAAAAACAGGGTTCTAACCACCTTCCCCAACTCTTTCAGTGCCTGATAGAGCGGATTCTGCAACGCATACGAGTTGAGCCGCTTCATCACCAGCGAGGCCAGGGTATACTTCAATTTGATGCTGACCACCAGGCGTAAAATACGATCCCACTGTTTGGCCACCACCGCTTCGTCCATTTCGTCGCCAATGGCCAGTTGATAATCCGTCGAATGACTCATGGTTACGCCCACCATGCCGTGCAGTTTCTGCCGGTGCAGATCCGCCAGACGCGGCTGAAAGTCAATCCCCAGCAGATAGGACACACTGAATACGGGATCAGTAGCCCCGTGAGAATCGGTCGAGTGAATCTGGGAGCGTACTACATCGTTGTGCATCAGCCCGTCGATCACGTACCACGCTTCGCGGTCAGAAGCCGAAAAAGCCGTCGAATAGAACAGATCATGAACGGCATTAATGAAGCTGTAAATGGTGATGCCTTTTTCTTTCCCGAAGTATTTGGCCGAGTAGGTGCTGTGAATCGAGTCAAAAGCAACGGCAAACTTCTGGCCATCACTGGAGGTATGTCTACCGTACGGATTGTGATCAAAGAAGGCCCCCACATTCATCTGTTCAATCAACGCACTGACTTGATCGTTGGCTCTGAGCAAGTTAACAGAACTAAAATAGTTTCTTACTGTCGTCTCTAAGGTAGCTGCTGAGAGATTCTTAGCCGTTTTGGCGACTCGTTGTGTGGTCAGGTTGCAACCCAGACCGATGATACCCGCCAAAAACAGATTGGCTACGGGCCGTTCCCGCCCGTGATTCAGGCGGGCCGCTTCAAACGTGTCCGAAAAGTGACAGACCCGGTTGACCGTTTCCAGCACCTCATAAAGTGGAATGACCCGGTCTTGCGGAAATAAATCCACGGGAGCCGTATCCTCCGACTCATCCAGTACCGGTGTTTTGAAGCGGAGTGTATTGTCTTTTCGCTTTTCCACCCACAGGTTTTCACCCGAATCGATACGACCCATCGTATCGGCAAACTGCAACCGCAGCCGACTTCGTAACTCGTCGGCAACGGTCTCCCAGCATTCCAGATGGCGCATACCAGCCCGCTCCAGCAGGGTTTGTTTCGTCGTTTCCCAAGTGTGTTCATCGATCAAGTAATCGTCTACTGACTTGTACTGGTGTGACGTAGGTAGATAAACACTCCCTGCTTTGAAGCCGCGCATAATATGCCTGGCCAGCAGAGCTTTGTATAGACTGACGCGGAGTTTGCCTTCGCTATCCCGGATGTTAGCCAGTTCAGAAGGCTTCAGAAAGTCGGTGGGGACAGCACCCGTTAGTAAGCCATCTTTCTGCTGAAAGAAGCGGATGGCTTTGGCCAGTTTTTCTTCGGACGGCTCGGTGCTGAACTCCAGATGACGGATTAGATCGGCTACCCGGTTCTGCAATTTCTGCGATCCCTGAGCGATCTCATCGTAGTAATCGCCGTCCTTGAGATGACGAGTTGTTTGAGCGTATAAGTCCCGCACCAGCGGTAGTTTGGCCAGAAAAGCAGCCGTTTCAGAACTACGCAGACTGCTCAACAGTGTTTTAAATTTCTCATCCAGTGGTTTAGAGAAGTCATAACTGGTGGTCTGCATCTGATCCAATCGTTCGGCCTGCCCTATATATTCATGCAGAATGTCGGTTAACTGGCTTAGATTGTGGTCGTACCGTTCCTGTCGATCAACCTTGTAGCGTTTTTCGCATTGATTGACGCTGTTTTCGGTAGCCATGACCAGTGTTTTGGCCAGCGTATCGTTGAGATAAAAGTACTGGTACTGAATAAAGCACAATAGATGCAGTTCCTGGCCAACCCACCGCTTGACCTGCCAGCTTCGGCTTCGCATTACCTCCAGGGCGTAATCTTCGACAACCGCATCGTGTAAGGTTAAGGCCTTCAGAATCGGCAGGCACTGGTGATAAAGCGTTTTGAGTATACGCAGGTTTCTTACATTCTCCCGAATGTCTTTGAGGTTCATCAACTCCTGCGTACGGCGCAGTTGCGTGAGTTGCATCGGTGCGGTTGGGTGAAGGGGTGTCTTCTCATCGCCAGTTTGCTCCAGTAAGGAATAAAGGGCCGTTCGCTGGGTATCATCTAATTGAGTATGCAGTATCTGGCGCAGATGGGCATCAAATACCTGAATAGCCCGGTTGATAATATCTACAAACGCCGAATAAGCGGGGATTTCCATGCGGTGGCCCCTCAGAAAGTCGCATAAGCTGCCAAAGACCTGGGCTGGCCGTAGCCCTTGAGTAATGAGTTGGTTGGCTTCCTGTTGACAACGTTCCCGAACCGCTTGGGCAAAGGGCATCACCTCCAGCACCGTCAAGATCAGCCCCCGATGCCGTCGGGCCGTCGAATCGGCATAACTCAGATGGGGTGGTGCCACTCCTTTGCGGGACACGCGTCGGGCGGCAAACTCCCAATCTTTTGCGGCAAAGGTCGTTGGAGAGAAGAAGCGGCTGGCGGCCCGGAAGTAGCCTAACTGAACCAGAAAACCAGTTTGGTTCGCCAGCGTATCCAAGCTGGCCAGCAGTGGCTTGATCTCATCGGTGATCTGAAAAAAGAACCGGCGTTGGCCATAGGTGAAGGTAGGCGGTGTCTCGAACTCGCGTTGGTGGTTTTTTTCTAAAATCGGCCGGAGGGTAGGCATTTCAGGGGGTGATAACGAGCGTTTTAGAGAGCGAAAACCGATGCCGTTAAGGTACCCGTAAAAGCATGAAAATCAACTACTTTTACCCCCGTAACTACCCTTAATGGCGAAGCCCCCTTTTTTCCCATGATTTACGGCTATGTACGGGTCTCGACGGGTGAGCAGACCGCCGACTCTCAAAAGAGTCTGATTGCCCGGTACGTGGTCGATCGGCGCTGGACGATTGATGAATGGATGGAAGTAGAGATGTCCTCCCGCAAGTCGATTGAGCAACGGCGCCTGACGGAGTTGGTCACCAAAGTTGGCTCCCAGGATACAGTGATCGTCTCCGAACTCTCGCGACTGGGTCGTTCGATCCGGGAAGTGTTGGGGTTGATCGAGGAGTTGATTGGCCGCAAACAGTGTCGGTTAATCTTGGTCAAGCAGGGTCTGGACATCGACCCAAAGAATCAGCATGAGATGACCAACAAAATCTTGCTGACTGTCTTCTCGATGATGGCCGAGCTGGAGCGGGACTTTGTGTCCGAACGGACCAAAGAAGGCCTACGCGCTCGTAAAGAACAGGGAGTGGTACTGGGTAAACCCAAGGGGGTGATTCAAAAGTCAATTTATGACAAAGACCGGGGCAAAATCGTCCATCTACATGGTCTGGGAGTACCCTTGAATACCATTATTCGGGTTCATTTACAGTATGGCCGCTATCTATCGCTGAAAGAGTACCTCGAAAAGCGGAAACATTTGACGTAAGAATCTGTATTACAGCGTGTTAATACGCTTACGTGGCGAATTTACCCCAAATGTGTTAGCTACCCC
>JBBRUB010000288.1:0-5445 GCA_038248175.1 Cytophagales bacterium
ACGATTTTTGTAGAAGTACCGCTCATCACATTCAACCCGGTCAAGACCGTAAACGATTTGCTTCGGGCCGAGCATCAACCGTAATAAGAGAGTTGTAAAGTTGTAGGGTTATAAAGTCATAAAGTTGGCTGACGCACCGATACCCCGATGTCAGCCAACTTTATGACTTTATAACTTTTCTCAGGCCGTCATACGGCTGATGGGCAGTTCGTCTAATTCTTCAGCCTTCAGGCCAATAGGAATCTCTTTCGTTACGAGTGATTCGGGATTCTGAAACGTTAGCAGCGTGGTGTTTTCGTACACGCCCAGATTAGCATCCCGCACACGTTCCATAATAGGCTTGAGCATACAGGTTACTTCGTCAACGCAGTCATCGCACTTGACGTAGAAATTTAACGATACGCAGGGCGTGGGAGCAATCGGCCCGTCAATAACCCGCATTACCTGCGCCAGATTGACCCGGCCCGGCTCTACCCGCAACAGATAGCCACCGCCTTTGCCTTTCTGACTTTGCAAAATGCCATGATTGCGGAGTTCAAGCAGAATGGCTTCAAGAAATTTCTTGGGAATCTTTTCCTTGGCCGAGATGTAGGAAATCAGGATAGGGCCTTTTCCATACTCTTCGGTCAGGACTTTAAGAGCCTTGATGGCGTACTTGGCTTTTTTTGAGATCATTGTTACGGTGCCTGCTTAGGCTTCGGGATTACGGTGGGTAATGGTTTGATCAATAATAAGTGGCAAAAATTACGGTTGTAAATTAGTAAGTCCTTCACAATCAGCCAAAAATATGCATTCTTTTGGGTAATATATTAGCCTGTTTGTTACCGGAATAGTTCAGACACAGCGAAAGCCATGCCAAGTCCCTGCAATCTTATGGATTTGATTGGGTGTTGGACGATGGTTTTCGCTATAGTAACAAAAAATCCCGGAATATCCTTGTCTTTTATATCACAGCTCCATCTTTGAGTCGCTCCGCGTTTTCAGCAATGCGGAGTTGCTCGATGAAGTCGCCAATATCGCCATCCATTACAGCAGAAAGGTTGTGCGTCGTCAGGCCAATACGGTGGTCGGTTACGCGGCTTTGCGGGTAGTTGTAGGTTCGAATCTTATCGGAGCGGTCGCCACTGCCCACCATTGTTTTGCGCTGACTGGCAATGGCGTCGTTGTGTTTCTGCAATTCAATTTCGTATATCCGCGACCGCAAAACGGTCAGGGCTTTGTCGAAGTTTTTAAGCTGCGAGCGTTCGTCCTGGCACTGTACCACCATTCCCGTGGGGATGTGCGTGAGCCGCACCGCCGAGTAGGTCGTGTTTACCGACTGACCACCCGCGCCCGACGAGCAGAACGTGTCTTTGCGGATGTCGTTCATATTGATGTCTACATCAACTTCTTCGGCTTCGGGCAACACGGCTACGCTGGCGGCTGAGGTGTGAATACGGCCCTGCGTCTCGGTGGCTGGTACGCGCTGCACCCGGTGTACGCCCGACTCGAATTTGAGTTTACCATAGACGTCTTCGCCCTCGATCTCGGTTATAATCTCTTTATAGCCGCCCGACGAGCCTTCGGTAAAGTCCACGAGCGACATTTTCCAGCCCATTTTCTCGCAGAACCGCTGGTACATGCGGAAGATATCGCCCGCAAAGATGGCTGCTTCGTCGCCCCCGGTGCCACCCCGGACTTCGAGAATCACGTTCTTGCTGTCGTTGGGATCTTTCGGCATCAGCATTTCTTTCAGCGTCTCTTCCAGCTCATCGCGCCGGGGCAGCAGTTCATCCAGTTCGCCTTTAGCCATATCGCGGAACTCGGCATCTTTTTCGGTGGCGATGATTTCTTTGGCGTTATCTATTTCTTCAAGTACCTGGGTATAGGCCCGGTATTCGGTCACGATTTTTTCGAGGTCTTTATATTCCTTACTCAGCTTCATGAAGCGTTTCTGGTCTGAAACCGCTTCGGGCTGCACAATCTGCTGGGCTACTTCGTCGAAACGTTCGGCGATAGCTTCTAACTGGTCAAGCATGATATTTTGGGTAATTAGACTGCAAAAATACCACATTTTGGCGGGTAGGCCGCACGGCGTATCTTTACCAGAGAACCAGACCAATACGCCCATGGAAGCTGTTGCCGTTGTCCCCAAACTGCCCACTACGCTCGATGACCTCGAAGAAGGCGATATCCTGCGCATTCCAGCCACTTGGGACGAGTATCTCGACCTGGCCGGGGAGACCGACTACACCATCCAATATCTCCACGACGAAATCATTATCATGAGTCAGGCCACCGTTACCCACGAGCAATTAGTAATTAGATTAGGTAAGTTATTCGCCAATTACTTTGACGAACTCGATGACTATCTGGTTCTGGGGAGTAATGTTCGGATTGTGATGCCCGATCAACCGGCTGACTTTCAGGCTGACTTGTCACTTGTTCATGGCGCACCCGACTTTGGCCTGACCCCAGCCGGACGCGAATCGAGAGTGCGGCTGACGAACCCGGAGATTGTAGTGGAAGTCCTCTCAAAAGGTACCCGCAGGTTCGATTTAGGACCGAAGCTATCTGTTTACCAAACTGTTGAGTCGCTGAAGCATGTCTTGTTGGTAGAGCAGAACGAGGTAAGTGTGCAGGTGTATTCGCGCACCAACCATCCCGATCAATGGCTGTTGACCCGCTACCATAACCTGGCCGACGTAGTGCCGATGGGTGACTTCGCCTTACCCCTTACTGATTTGTACCGGAAAATTGATTTGTCAGCGTAGCTATTCTTTTAGAAATTTTGACCCGAATGAACACCGTTAAGTTAATCGTATTCCTGTCAGTATTCTCGTCTTGTCTGGCATCCTGCGGACCGGAGCGGGTCAAGTACACACCTGCACTAAAGCAGCAGATGTCGGACATGAAAATCAAGCGCATCACCAACGCCGACATGGTCGAGACCGTAAACACCCTTGGCGAACGCATCAGCGCGACGGTGCAAAAAGAACTGACCGATACCCTGCGGCACCATGCCATTAACCCTGCGCAGCAGACCCGCCTGTGTCAATTACAGAATCTGCCCCGTACCGAAGCCATAGAGAAGAAATACGGCGTGGACATTCAGCTCCTGAGCGGGGCCGACGTGCAAAATAAAGCACTCGCTCCCAAAGAGCGCGAGGTGCTGGATGCGTACCTGTACAATGCCGAGCAGAAGCTGCCGCAGATTTCCAACATCCAGAAAATTGCCGATACGCTCTTCGTCTATAACGCAGCCGTACCCGCCGACAGTTTGATTTGCCGGACCTGTTTCGGCTCCCAGAAAACCCCGCTCGCCGTATGGCGCATTGCCTTCCCCAAGCGCGAAGTCATTCGCCGGTCGGTGGGTGGTAAAAAGTAGTGTTATCGGCCCAGGTAATGAGCGTTTGGGCCGTGTGGGTAGGGTTATCTTCCGAAATTTCCAGCGGAAACACGTTGGCCTGATTTCGTTGGCTCAGGCCGTACAGATACGCTTTGTCGTAATAGTCAAGGGTCAGGTCGGCAACGGTGGCGTAGTCCTGCTGCGATAGGGCGTCGAGAGCCTGTTGCGTGGTTTTTCCGCCGAGCCGTTTGCGGATGCGTTCGGTGGCCTGAATAAGCAGTTCATGGTCAATACCAGTGTATTCGCGCACCAATCGTTCTACCCGCACAGCTTTCGGCACATCGACAAAGGCAACTGGCGCGGCCCGCATCTGATGCCAGATCGGCATCGGCACAAAGCACGAACCAACATTGCGGCTTTCGTCTTCGAGCCAGATACGCCTGGTAGTGTCGAGTTTCTGCCAATCCCCAAAAATCAGATTCTCGAACTGCTCCGACGATGGCTGCGGCATCTGGCCGATGGCCCCGTAGCTGGACCCTTTGTGATTTGCCAGTCCTTCGAGGTCGATGATCTGTTCGCCCTGAGCGGCCAGTTGGTGCAGAATATCGGTTTTGCCACTGCCCGTTTTACCACCCAGAATCAGCAGGTTGCGCGGTTCGGCGAAGGCAGATAGAACGGTGTTTCGGTACGCTTTGTAGCCACCCGTAAGAATAGTCGGCTGTAGGCCTGCCGTTTGCAGCAGCCAGGCAAACGAGCCACTACGCATGCCGCCCCGCCAGCAGTGTACCAGCACTTGTCCCCCGCTACCATTGCTCAATTTGCGCGACTGACGCACAAAGTCGGCGAGTTTGGGGCCGACCATTTCCAGCCCCATCAACACGGCATGGTCTTTCCCAGCCTGTTTGTAGCGCGTCCCGACCTTAGCCCGTTCGTCATTGTCGAACAGCGGAATATTGACCGCGCCCGGAATATGCGCCTGCGCAAACTCGCCCGGCGACCGCACGTCGATGACGGGTAAGGTCTGAGACTGTTTCAAAAATTCATCGACGGGTAATTGCATAATCTGAACCAGGATTTACAGAATTGAAAGGATTTTTAAGATTAGGATTAATTTGATTCCAGCTATCACCGTCAAGAAAATCCTTTCAATTCTACAAATCCTGGTTCAGACATCTTCTGTACAACTGAATCGTATTTTCCAGGCCCAGATACAGCGCGTCGCTGACGAGCGCGTGGCCGATGGAGACTTCGAGCAAACCCGGCACCTGTTCGGCAAAGTAACGCAGGTTGTCCAGACTCAAATCGTGGCCCGCGTTCAGACCCAATCCAAGTTGTTGAGCGCGTTGGGCGGCTTTCGCGAACGGCGCGACGGCGGCAGTACAGTTATCGAAATACTGGGCTGCGTAGGGTTCGGTGTAGAGTTCAATACGGTCGGCACCTATGGCTTTGGCACCCTCAACCATTTTCTCGTCGGCGTCCACGAAGATAGAAACCCGGATTCCGTCGGCTTTGAACGTGTCAATCAGACGTTTGAGGTGATCGGCGTGGCGGATGGTGTCCCAGCCGGCGTTTGACGTGATGGCGTCGGGTAAATCAGGAACGAGCGTGACCTGGGCGGGTTTTACGCGCTTGACCAACTCGATAAAACGCTCATCGGGGTTACCCTCAATGTTGAATTCGGTCGTAACAACCTCGGCCAAGTCCAGTACGTCCTGGTAGCGGATATGGCGTTCGTCGGGGCGCGGATGCACCGTAATACCCTGCGCCCCGAAGCGTTCGCAATCCAGGGCCACCTTTACCAGATTTGGATTATCGCCACCCCGCGCGTTACGCAGTGTGGCTATTTTATTGATATTAACGGAGAGACGCATTTTTAATGAGCGAATTATTGAGTGAGCTAATACTACGGTGAATCACATAGAACTAAAATACGCCCGATGGATTTGTAACTTTGCCGTAGCAGTGAAGGTTCGTTGACAATAGCAAAGCGTTTCGACTATTCACTCACCGGAACGCCGGACCGTCACTCATTCATTAATTAATTCACTCATTAGCTTATGTCGCTCAAACAACAAATCGACGCTGATATCAAAGACGCCATGCGGGCCAAAGATCAG
>JBBRUB010000289.1:0-5441 GCA_038248175.1 Cytophagales bacterium
AAAGAATGAAAGATGCTGACGCGGGAATTGCTTGCGTCAGCATCTTTCGCTCTTTCACTCTTTCACTCTTTATGCTTGTTACCCTGCTCGGAACCGGAACCTCGTCGGGCGTGCCATTGATTGGCTGCGGGTGCGAAGTATGTCATTCCGTTGACTTTCGGGACAAACGCCTACGAGCGTCGGTGCATATTGCGGTTGATGACCTTAGTTTCATTATTGATACCGGGCCGGATTTTCGGCAACAGGTACTGCGGCTTAACCTGCTGCAACTTGACGCCGTGTTGTTTACCCACGAACACAAAGACCATACGGCGGGGCTGGACGAGGTACGGGCCTATAATTTCCGGTCGGGAGAGGATATGCCCGTCTTTGGACGACCTACGGTGCTAACGCAGCTACAGCGTGAGTTTTCATATGTATTTGCCGAAAAAAAATATCCCGGTGCCCCCCGTATTCAGCTTCATGACATTAACAATGATCCCTTTGTAGTGAAAGGTGTTCAGGTGATACCCATCGAGGTAATGCACCACACCTTACCCGTGTACGGCTACCGCATCGGCGATTTTACCTACCTCACCGACCTCAACGCCATTACCGACAGCGAACTCGCCAAGACTGCTGGCACACGGGTTCTTATACTCGATGCCCTCCAGCGCGACGCCCACATCTCGCACTTTACACTCGACCAGGCCGTGTCGCTGGCGCAGCGCATCGGGGCCGAACAAACGTACTTTACGCACATCAGCCATAAACTGGGTTTACACCACGAAGTAGAAAAGGAACTGCCCGCCGGTGTTCGGCTGGGGTTTGACGGGCTACAGATTAGGCTCTGACATCCCGCTCATGCGGTCAGTAATAACCTGGGACCCAAATTGAGCTAAATAATAAACAGATTAATGCTTACTTTAGGGAGCCGTTTTCTGGTAGTTACACATGACAACTGAGGCCCCATCCGCTCGTAAACGAATCTTTGACCTACTTTATGCCGGGCTGCTGTCAGAGCGGACCAAAAAGCGAAGCGAGCTTGTGATCGTGCTGGTGTCCATCGTCGGCTTCGGGGTTCACCTGCTGCTGATCGTGCTGGCCGACCTGCATATACTGCACCTCGACGATTATTCCCAACTTTTAGACAATCCGATTGCCGCCATCTACACGCCGTTCTCGTTTATCCTGATCTACGAGGTGTATCTGCTGGTCTATTATCTGCCCAGGTCGATAAGTAATTACATTGGCAAGCAGTATGAGATCATTACGCTGATCGTGATCCGGCGACTCTACAAGGACCTATCCAGGCTGGAGTTCACCGCCGACTGGTTCAAAGTCCGCGACGATCTTCAGTTTACCTACGATCTGATCGCCACACTGTTACTTTTTTCGCTTATTCTGATCTTCTACCGCCTTAACCAGAAGCGGGCCGTAGTGGAAGAGTTCAGGCCCCAGTCGCCGGAGACAAAGCGGTTTATAACGCTCAAAAAAGCGATTGCTATGTGTCTGGTACCCGTTTTTCTGGTCCTGGCGGTCTATAGCCTAAGCCACTGGGTCTATGAAAATTTCTTTTCTATTGGCCAGATGGTAGAATCGATCAAAGATGTAAACAAGATATTCTTCGGCGAATTCTTCACAGTCCTTATCATGGTCGATGTGCTGCTGCTACTCATCTCATTTTTGCAAACCGATAAGTTCAGCAAGGTTATCCGAAACTCCGGCTTTATCGTCTCCACCATCCTGATCCGGCTCTCCTTCAGCATTGACGGACTTCTAAACACCATCCTGATTGTGGTAGCAGTGCTGTTTGGCGTAGCTATTCTGGCCATCCATAATCAGTTCGAAAAGCTGCCCGCAGCCGTGAAAGCAGACCTGACCCAATAGCTATTAGCGGCACCAATCTGATTAGCAACCACTGTTGTCCTGAACAAGTTATACTGCTGCGGCTCTGTTCTGAAACTGAATCGGTTCGACCCCACGTTATCAGTATAGCCCCACTACTCTGCTATGCTGACCCGCGTAAAACCCACCCGCTCTTTTTCCGACGAACTCCTCACCCGCTACCGCCAACAGGGCGACTCACCCGCCGACGCGGTTATGGCGACTGTTGCCGCAACCGCCGGGCGCGAAGGCATTGGCACCCTGATGCAGTGGCTGGCCGATACCGGCGATTTCAGCACCACTCAGCAACCCGAAGCCGTTCAGCAGTTTTTTGCCGACTACGCCAAACTACCCAACTGGGCCGACCCTGACCGCATGAAGCGCAGTATGGTGTTCTTCAAAAAACACGCCGGCCTGATTGGGCTATGTCTCGGTACGTACTCTCTTCCCTATACGTATCTGGGTGCCGACGGTGTGCAACTGCTTTGGCTTACCGAGCGCATAAAAAACGATACCGCCCGCCGGTTGCAGGAAACCGGCGAGTGGGTCTTTGCCGTGAATGACGCAAAAAACTGGACAGGTACCGCCGACCCGTCGGACCGACCCAACGCCATTTTATATACCCTCAAAATCCGGCTCATTCACGCCGGAGCGCGGTGGTTTGGGTTGCAGTCGGGGCGATGGAATATGACCTGGGGTATGCCTGTTAATCAGGAGGACATGGCTGGCACCAACCTGTCATTCTCCTACATTGTCCTGCGCGGGTTACGGAAACTCGGCGTCAGTATGACCGAGCGGGAAGAAGAGGATTACCTGCACCATATTAACGTAGTAAGCTGGCTCAACGGCGTTACGGACGACCTCATAGCCCACAACCTCCGCGAAGCGTACCACCTCGACCGCGCCATCAGCAAACGGCAGTTTCGGGCCTCGGAAGCGGGCGCGGGGCTGGTGAAATCGCTGCTCAACGCCGTTGCCGAACTGGCGGGCGGAGCGACGGGGTCGCCGGAGAGCATCAGGAGCCTCGCCGTGGGGCAGATGCGTTTTTTTCTGGGCAATGACTACGCCAACGACCTGAACCTGCCCAATGTGCCGTTTGAGCAGCGGCTGGCCAGTGCCGTTACCCGACTTTCTATTTTCCAGCGATTAATTCCTGCCGCGCCCGCTATCTAAGTCATGCCTTGACACATGACTCAATTTCTTTCATGACCACACTTCAGTTAGAACCCATTGCCGCCCTCGCCACCGCGCCGGGTATAGGTGCCATTGCCATTATCCGGGTGTCGGGTACGGGTGCCATTGACCTGACCAATCAGATTTTCCGTGGCAAAGACCTGACACAGCAACCCAGCCACACGGCCCACTTTGGTACGTTACGTTCCGAAGACGACGCCATCATTGACGAAGTATTGGTTACGGTATTTCGCGCCCCAAAGTCGTTTACCAAAGAAAACGTTGTCGAAATTTCGTGTCATGGTTCGGAGTTTATCATCCAGCAGATTCTGCGTCGGCTCGCAACGCTGGGCGTTCGGCTGGCCAAACCCGGCGAGTTTACCCAACGGGCGTTCCTGAACGGGCAGTTTGATCTGGTACAAGCCGAAGCCGTGGCCGATCTGATTGCCTCCGACTCCGACGCCAGCCACCGGGCCGCGCTCAGTCAGCTACGCGGAGGTTTCTCGAAACAACTCCTGACCCTGCGCCAGCAACTGATCGATTTTGTGGCCCTCGTAGAACTTGAACTGGATTTTGGCGAAGAAGACGTGGAATTTGCCCACCGCGATCAGCTCCGCCAGCTTATGCTCGACATCCGCCAAGTGCTACGTCCGCTCATCGACTCGTTCAGGACCGGCAATGCCATCAAAAACGGCGTGGCCACGGTCATTGTAGGCAAACCCAACGCGGGCAAGTCAACCCTATTGAACGCGCTGCTCAACGACGAACGCGCCATTGTCTCCGATATTCCCGGCACCACGCGCGACATAATCGAGGACGAACTGTTTATTGACGGCATCCGGTTTAGGCTCATCGACACCGCCGGGTTGCGGCAGGCCACCGATACCATCGAAGCCATCGGCATTGAACGCACCCAGCAAAAAATGCGCGATGCCGCGCTGGTGGTATATCTTTTCGACGGCCTGAATATCCCACTCGATGAATTGCGGGAAGCCGTTGCCGAAGTACACGCGTCGGGCAAACCGTATCTGCTGGTGGGTAATAAGCTGGATGCCATAGATGACCAACGGCGGCAGGTTTTGGAGAACGCTGTGAACGAGCCAATTCTGTGGATTTCGGCAGAGAAACAAACGCACCTGCCGGAGTTGACAGCGGCCCTATCCGCCCGCGTCCGCACCGACGCGACCGTGCAGACTGGTAGCGCCGTAGTGACCAACGCCCGCCACTATGACCACCTCACGGCTACCGACACCGCCATTGCCCGCGCCCTGACCGGCCTCGACACCGGCGTTACCCCCGATTGGCTGGCCATGGACCTCCGCGTAGCCCTGCAACACCTCGGCGAACTGACCGGCCAGATTGTCACCGACGATATTCTGGACTCAATCTTCAGTAAGTTCTGTATCGGAAAGTGATGCTGTTGTTCGTTCTGTTGGGTCACCGGCTCAAGAAATAATTGCTGAAATCAGCCAGTTCCCGCTCTTCAATCTCAACATACTTACCAAAGAGTTTATCGCCAACCTGCGCCTTAAGAGCTGATATGCCGACATCGATCAGCCGAAGGCCACCGTTGGTCAGGAAAACATTGTCATAGCGTTCGCCCGGCTGACCCGACGGGCGTTGAATGTCGCGGTGTACAAAGCCGGCGCGATGTAGCTGACGTAACTCGTCGGTGAAAACATCGAGTAATAATTCTCGTTTTACTACTTCCAGACCTCGAAAATCGAGCGGATACAGCCGCTCCATAATGAGCATATCCCACTCGTGTTGGTCGTCGTAATCGAGCCGGAGAAATCGCGCCAGCAGATCGTTTACGTTGTTGGCGGCTTTCAGCTTCTCTGCTTCTGAGCCAATATCGGAGCGGGTATCTCCCCGAAATATCTTGGCTACCTCAGTGTCGGAGAGAGCAACAACCAGGTTATTGGCTCCGTAAGAAAGTTGATTTGCGTATCGTTCAGCCATATTGTTGTGTGTTCTTCGTTTCCAACAACCGCACAAGGTGCGCTGCCAGATACTGGAGGTTACTTTAGTGAGCCACCAACCAGTTTTCGCCTACGCCAATGCCGGTGTCCATCTTTACACCCATCGGGATGGCGTTCTTCATGATCCGGTCCACGTTGTCGCGCAGGTGGTCGAGTTCGTCGCGGTGGGCATCGAAAACGAGTTCGTCGTGTACGGTCAGGATCATTTTGGAGCGAAGCCGTTCGCGCTGCATGAAGTCGTGAATCTGGATCATGGCAATCTTGAGCATGTCGGCGGCACTGCCCTGAATGGGCGCGTTCACGGCGTTACGCTCGGCAAACATCCGGTCCGTTACGTTGCGCGAGTTGATGTCGCGCAGATACCGGCGTCGGCCCAGAATAGTTTCGGCATAGCCAAACCTCCGCGCCTTTTCAACGCAC
>JBBRUB010000290.1:0-5424 GCA_038248175.1 Cytophagales bacterium
CTGCGGATTCTGCGCTTTGGTCAGGGCTATCTTGCTGATAGCCAACTCAATCATGCCGCTGCTGGTGAGGTCAACCAGCCCCTCGGCGGTGTCTTTGGCGTTCTGTTTAGCCTGGCTGTCCTGAGCCACTGACTGTTTCTCGATGCGCTCATCGTTGGCTTTGTTGGCCCGGTCAACGCTGTCGTCGCCCGCGCAGGCAGTCAGTAAAAGCAGGGCGGGGAGGAGGATACGTATATGCATGGTAGTTGTGTGTTTCTCAAAATAACCTGCCGGCCCGGTAGTTGGTTTTCAATAGAAATCGTTGCGGTCTTTTCGTACAGTTAGGCGCAGCGGAACAGCGTGTATCAGTACGTGTAGAATCAGGCTGAACATCATCAAAAACAAACGTTTCGGGAAGAGTATCTGAGATTCCTCAACGAGTTCAATTTGCCTTACAATAAACGGCATATTTTTGATGACCCGGTCTGGTGAAGTCGTGAAATCGCCCATAAAAAATCCCCGCAGGGCAGTCAGGGTGTCATGAAAACCCAGATAATGCCGGTGTAGTGGAACGTAGGGTCAGTGGGTGGTACCCAGCTCCCCGCCAACGCTGCTTTTTGATTTGGGCTCACCGAAAGCCTCGTCCAGGTGTGTTTTCCCTGCTCATAGTCGAAGGTGACCCCATCATCGTCATAGAGACTCCAGCTACCCGCTATTTTTCCGTAATGCCGAACGGTTAGGGGAAGCTTTTCGGTGGCGTCGGGGGAGTGAGGGCTGGGCGGAATCATGGGGATAAGGCCACCGTCTTTCACGAATACCGGAATGTTGGCCAGACCAGGCGTTATGTCGATGACTTCGCCCTCGCCTGCTAATTTGCCCGTGTAAAAGTCGTACCATTTGCCAGCGGGCAGGATTACTTTTCGGCTTGTTTCTCCGGCAAACAGGGGCGCTACTAACAGGAAGTCCCCCACCATAAACTGATCTTTTATATCTTCCCGTACGGCCAAAGCGTAGGGGTTATCCGTCGAATTGAGCGTTCCGGCGGTTGTGCGCTCATCGAATGAAAATCCATCGACGAGGTTCATGGCACGAATGGGTGGCTTTCCCTCAAAATGATACTGGGCAAAGGTGGTGTACAGATAGGGTAGCAACTGCATCCGTA
Organism: Cytophagales bacterium; assembly: GCA_038248175.1. GTDB lineage: Bacteria > Bacteroidota > Bacteroidia > Cytophagales > Spirosomataceae > Spirosoma. The sequence continues at coordinate 1,142 of JBBRUB010000290.1, forward strand.
AATTCATGACTGCTTTTACCTCATCGGCCACGTCGGGGAAAGTCCAGGGTTTGGTACCATCGGCCCAGGCGTTGAGCATCGCCATGGGCGAAAAGCAGACCGTCTGCATCCGGCGCAGCCACTCTTCCGACGTCTTGGACGAACGGGCCTCGGGTGTCCACAGTACCCCGGCAAAACTGCTGCTGCACAGGGCCGTAATGAAATCGCGGTGGTCGTAATAATCGTTGTACAATACGTACGGAAGAGCCGACGCTCCGGCATTAGACCCCCGCACCAGCCCATATGTTCGCTGGTTGCGCTCCCGAAACCAGTCGGCGGTCATCTTCTGAAACTGTAACCCATACAACTGCCGCATCTGTTCGGCACTGACGCCGGAGGGGAACGTAGTCACATCGGGCCACAGCCACTGGTCGTAACCGTCCACTTCATCTACTTTATAGCCCGACACACCTATGGACAAATGCTGTTTGGTAAACAACTCTTTGTACAGTTTGCGAGCCGGGGGCATATTGAAGTCAGGCACGCGGCCTACCCACACCGTATGCGAACCCGTATAAGGCAGAACGTTCTTGAAAATAGGGGAGCGGGACGAAACGTAGGGGTTAATCCATAAATTGGCCCGGATGTTTTTGCTGGCCAGCTGCGCCAGAAACCGGGCGGGTTGCGGAAAACGGGTACTATCCCAAACAAAGCTGTTTGGGTAGGAGTATGATTGCCAGCCGGGTTCCAGTCCCACAAAACTCAGGGGGTAGCCTTTGGTTTCGAAGTCTGCTACTTCATTCAGGATTTGTTTATCCGTAAACAGCGTTGGCATTCGGTGCGTGAAACCCAGCCCCCACCTGGGCGGTAAGGTACCCCCTCCGCAATACAGGTTGTACCGCTGCATTACTTCCATGGGTGTACGTCCGGCAAAGATGTACACCTCCGTACCCGCTGCGGGAACAACCACATCAACCGCGTCGGAGTAAGGTTGTGCGTTCCAGTTACGGTCGGCATTGCGGTTCATTTCGGGGGGTGTTTCCGGCCCTTCGGCCCGCGTTGCTGTACCGGCATAAACCGTTAGGTACCGGGCTGAATTGATGAGTACGCCATAGCCCAGGCTCGATACGTAAAACGGAACAGGGGCGTGGGTGCGGCCATTGTCGTTGCCGCCATAATGGTCAACGTGCAGGGTTTTGATCATACCCCGCTGCTGCACCGCTTTGAAGTTCAGACCCAGGCCAAAAAGCTGCTCCCCTTGTTGCAGGGGAAACCGTAGAAACGTCTTGTTGTCGGCCTGGCTATGAACGCTCCCTGTGAGCACTGCCGGAAAGGAAGCAGTCCCCAGCCTGGTAAGCCCGTCCAGTTTGGGCTGTACATCGCTCATCAGCAAATGGGAGCGCAGGTCCGATCAACCCACGCCATTGGCGCCAATCAGGCCAATCTGAAGTTTATCGTTGGCTGATGTTTTCTTCCGCTGGCTGGCAGCGGCTTCCAAGGCGGGCAGGCTAACGAGTCCGGCTCCGGTGGACGTTAAGGCCGAATTTTGCAAAAAATGTCGACGGGTAGTTTTCGTAGAATTGACAGTTTATACGTAATTGGCCAGACCCGTATATGAAAGTAACTCAGGCCGCATACCTAATCACTTTCGTCCATTAAAACGTTAATCACTATGGTTCATAAGTGGTGGCTATCCAGCTTATTTATTCCAATTGTCATCCTCCTGTCTTTGCCAGTCAGGGACGTGTTTCCCCCGGTTCTCTCATCAACTGGCGATAAGGTTAAAGACAACCTTGTCCCAACGTCCGAGATGAAAAAAGATAAACAGCGTAAAGAATTATATAACCTGCTGGGCAAGCTCCCCGACCGGCATCGGCCTATAAACGTTGTGGTGCTTTCTACGCAGGAAACCGACGAACTGATTACCGAAAAGCTCCTGATGGATATTAACGGTCTGGAAAAAGTACCCGCTTATTTTACCCGACCCAAACATCATACCGGCAAACTACCGGTCGTTCTGTTTAATCACTCGCATTTTGGGCAGTATGCCGTAGGTAAAGAAGAGTTTATACAGGGCCGGAAAGAAATGCAGAAACCCCCATATGCCCTGGCACTGGCGCGGGCGGGATACGCCGGGCTGTGTCTGGACAGCTGGTGTTTTGGGGAGCGGCAGGCCCGTAAAGAAGTCGATACGTTTAAAGAGATGCTCTGGAACGGGCAGGTCTTGTGGGGCATGATGGTGTACGATAACCTTCGGGCGCTGGACTACCTGGAAACCCGGCCCGACGTGGACAAACAGCGTATCGCCACCATGGGCATGTCGATGGGAAGCACGATGGCGTGGTGGCTGGCGGCTTTGGATAAGCGTATTAAGGTATGCGTCGATTTGTGCTGCCTGACGGATTATCAGGAGTTGATTAAGGCCAAAGGGATGGGCCTGCACGGTATTTACTACTACGTACCGGATTTGCTGACGCATTTTACCACCTCCGGCATAAACGCCCTGATTTCACCCCGGCCTCACTTTGGCCTGGCCGGTCGGCTCGACCCGCTGACACCCCTGCCCGGCCTGGAGAAAATTGATAAAAACCTGAAAGCCGTTTACCAGCAGGATGGTGCCCCTGACGCCTGGCAGTTGAAAATATATGACGTAGGCCATCAGGAAACTGAAGCCATGCGCGCCGACATACTGGCCTTTTATGCCAAATGGTTATGAGTTACTCCGCTGGATTAGCCCGGTAGGATAATAGTGAAGAAGGTTCCCTCGCCCGCTTACGTTTATGATTCGAATTATATGGATTGCGCTGCTTGGGGTTTGTTCAGTAACCACTCAGGCCCAATCTGACCTTGAGATACGGGTTAATCTGGGAGGGTACCCAGCCAATATGCCCAAGAGCGCCCTGATTTTAAGCAATGCCGCCCTGAATCAGCCGGTTTTGCTCCTGAAAAGCGTGAACGAAACCATACTGAACGAGTACCGGGGAACCCCATTCGGCACAGCCTGGCACCCGTTTTCGCAGTATTACACCACGGATTCCACTTACTCATTCATGCCGGCACCAACCCGCTGCGCGTCGATAAATTCTACGATCATTTGGATAACCTCATCGCTGAGCTGAAAGCAAAAGGCTACCAGTTTTCGCGGTTTTAACTGCCTGGAAACGGCAGGGTTCTCTTACAAAAATCCCGGAGGGATGTAATCTTTATAGAAATAGGCCCAAAAGCAGCCACATATACCACCAATAAAAAAGCCGGTCAGCTTATGTGCTAACCGGCTTTTTTGTGGTGGGAGTTGACGGGTTCGAACCGCCGACCCTCTGCTTGTAAGGCAGATGCTCTGAACCAGCTGAGCTAAACTCCCTTGTATTTCCCAGTGACTGCTGCCGTTTGGGAGTGCAAATATAGCAGGCCAAAATGGGTTTCTGCAAGCGATACGCCAACTTTTTTTCGTAGCGTAGCGATGGGATGCCCTAACCCGCTGCTTGCAAGGCAGATGCTCTGAACCGGCAGCTTATTCAAAATTCAGGTACAGCGTTACAGAATGCGTCGTGAGCCGACGGATGCCGACGCTTGTTGCATTCGTACTGGGGTTATAGAGGTTAATCAGCCCGTGCGAAAAGCGGAGTTCAGGCGCGAATTTGAAGTACTCGAAAAACTGCTCGAAGCCAATGCCGTACTCTACCGCCAAATCCATGGTACCCGTACTAAGCCGACTCGCGCCCTGATTCTCTCCTCGGCGCACGTTGGTTTCCACGCTGAATGCCCCCCCCGCCAATAAATACATGCGGCTGTTGTTGCGCCGTTCAGACTTGTATTTGAGCAGCACCGGAATGTCGAGCCAGGTCGATTCGCGGGTTTCGGTTTTGGACGTGCCGCCGGGATAATCATATACTACCTCCCGGTTCATCAGCGTTACCGAAGGCGCAATTCGCAGGTCGAAATGATCCTGCAAAAAGGTGTTCATGATGAACCCCACCCGGAAGTTAGGCCGGTTGGGCGAGTAAATCCGGTACGATGAGTCGGCAGTCAGAAAGGCCGGGCTGTAGCCTACGCTAAAGCGGGAGACGGGCGCAGCAAAGAAAAACCCGTAGTGAACGGTTTTATCGTCGTAGCGTTCGAGGTGCTTGCGGGTGTATTTGTAGCCCTGCGCCCGTGCCGGAACAGTAGTTAGTCCCGCCAGCAGCAGCAGAATCAGGATTTGTGACCGATGTAGATTGAGGCAACGCCGAAGGTAAGCGGTATCCATTTGGTGTTGGTAAATCCGGCGGCTTCGTAAATGCGCAGAAAGTCAGGACCGTCGGGAA
>JBBRUB010000291.1:0-5413 GCA_038248175.1 Cytophagales bacterium
GAAGCCGCCGGTGATCCATTGGCGTTGGCAATGGCCTGTTTCATTATCCGTGCCATTGGTGCACTCATGCCGCTCATCAATTGGGCCAGTACAAGTGGCGGCAGCGCAACCACACCGGCTATACCACCCATGCCAAAATCACCAATTAGGACGTTCGGGCAGCCAAGCGTAATCACGCCCCCGTGCGCGGTGTTGTCGCCCATGCGGGCGGCCGGTTTGCCGCCAATCAGGACAGTAAACGATCCCTTTATGATGACATCTGGCGGGCCAACACACGTACACATGTTGCCAACGGTGGCGGCTGGCAGGCCACCAATGAGTACCGTTGGCATACCAGGCGGCAAAATAGGCCCACCCACGTGCGGTATGGGCGGAACGCCCGGCGTAACCATCGGGCAAACGTGCAGATCGCCCACGCGGGCAGCGGGTTGTCCCATAACTCGTTCAGATTTTTATTTATAGGTAGCTTGGTTTCAGGGCATAAGGGGCTATTTTTGACCTGATATCCACAACCATTTAAACCCTTATTTTATGGCCCGCTTCAATATTGAGTCAGAGCTTGGTTCCATGGTGAACAGCTCTGTCAACCAGGCCCGCAGTAACGTTGTCCGCAACCGGACCGTCCGCAACACCGTTCTTTACATCCTCGGCACCCTGCTCCTGTTTGGGGCGGCTGGCTACCTCGGTCATCTGCTGATCCGCAGCCTGCCCGGCGAAACGCCCGGTTTCTGGGGCTACCTCGCCGTACTGACCATTGTGTTGCTGCTGGGCGTCTGGAATGTGTCAATCCTGCCCAAAGCCATGCCCAGTATCAAAGCCGACAATTACATGATCGGTACGCTGATGACCCTGCTCATTGGTATTGTGGGCGGCATTGCCATCTTCACGCTGTCATTTGGCCCCCGGATGCTGCACATCACCGATGTGCAGGAACTCAAGGCCAACGTCCGGCCACTCATCACGACCGTGCTTATTTTTCCGCTGCCGTTCTTCGTAAATTGGGCCTATGTCGCTTACGACAAGATTCCGCCGAAGATCTACAAACTCTGGAAGTACAACCCGTTCCTGCAAATGCCTGACCTGACCGAAGCCGAGTTCCGGCGCACTACCAATGTGGTTTTCGTGACAGACATCCGGCACGGAGAGCGGAATACGTATGACATTCGGTCTTTTATTCCCGACAAAATGAACGTAGGCGACGGTTTTCAATTCTCGCTCGACGAACACAACGAAGACGAGCCAACCCGGCGAATTGAGGTGCGGGATGCTAAAAACCCGAACGTCAAAACCAACATCTTCAAGTGGCACTTCTACGTGCAGCGGCCCTGGTACCGGACGAATCTCTACATTGACCCCGACCGCAACTGCCGTGAGAATTTCCTGCAAAACGGCGTCCGCATCATCACCCGGCGCGTTAGCTAATGAGTGAATTGTGAATGAGCGAATGAGTGAATAACCTCCGGCGTCAGTACTACCGCGTCAGCAACTATTCACTCATTCGCTCATTTACAATTCACTTATTACTTCTTGTCGTCCCAGTTGTTGTCGTGTTCGGCGTCGCTGATGGTGATTTTCTCGGCGGAGATCGTCAGCGTCAGCGTCATAGACGGTTTGTCGGGCTGCGCCAGGTCCGGCGTTTTGTCGAACCGCTCCGAGTAGCCAACACAGCGGGCTTTCTTGAACTCCACGGTTTTAAGCGTTCCTTCTTTGTCGTCAACGAAGCGGATGCTGCCATCGGCTTCTTTGTACGAGTTCACCATCCAGTCGGCAAGCGACGTATCGGTTTCGCTCGATACAATTTCAACGGTAATGATACCTCCCTGCGTAATGGAGGATGGGCGACCTTTCTGATCGACTGACCGGCGGAGTTCGTAGAAGCACTTTTGCACTTCCGTGTCGGCAACCCCGGCGGCCTGGAAATAGGCGGCAATAGCTGATGCGGGCATGAGATTTGTTTGGTTTGGATTGTGAGAAAAAATAAACGGGTACTGACTTATCAGTGTGGATAGGAGCATCCTCTGTTGCCCACTATTGACTTGTTTACGAGTTAATTTTTACAATGCCGGCTTTGATATCAACCATGCCAGCCGCCGAAACCTCTGTTTTTGCGGTTCCTTTTACTTCTACCTGCGCCCCTTCAATAGACACCTTGGCAGTTCCTTTTACTGCCATATTGGTACCGGCTTCGTGTGTGGCACTTTTGAAGGCGACAGTTTCGATGTTCTCGGCTGAGAGTATGAACTTCTTCCCCGCCACGATGTAGATATCCTTCTCTGCTGTCATTTCAATGTTGTTCTGGGCTGTCATCTTGATATCCTTGGCTTTCAGTTCAATAAGTCCCTCCGTATGGAGTTTGATGGTACCGTCGCCCTCAAACGAAATGTGCAGGTTCGTGCCTTTCTTATTGGCGTTGGTAATAAAAATTTCCTGCTTGCCGGGCTTGTCTTTGAACACAATCTTGTTGCCGCCCTTGGTCCTGATAAACTTGGTATAGTTGTTCTCCGACTGGTAGTCCGTATCCTGCGCTTTGTGGTACAGGCTACCCACCACCACCGGAAAATCAACGTGATTGGCTTCGTAACTAACCAGCACCTGATCGTCCACTTCGGGAATGAACAGCATCCCGCGCGACGAACCCGTGTAGGGAAACGCCACCCGCGCCCATGACGATTTACCTTCCAGTTGGTTGGCCCAGTGAAATTGTAGCAACACCCGGCCCAGCTTGAGTGGATCGTCGTTTTTTATGACCGTAGCAATTTCGGGCAGGGCCACGGGCATCCTGACGGTGGGGTTGCGGGGCGGAAATTCGGCGGTATCGGGAATGGCCTCAAAAAAATTCTCGTAGTTGCCAATCTGATCGACGGTGTGGCTGATGGACGTGACGCGATAGCTGCCCGCGTTGTCCTGCTTGTATTTACCGGGGGCCGTTAGTTTCTGTCCCGTCACGTTCACAATGGTACCCACGCTCAGGTTGGGGTTCTCGCCCGCGCCATGAAACCGAATCAGATCGGCGGCATTGGTGGCGTTTGCACTGTGGATGGCGGTGTCCAGCTCGCCCTGAAACTGCACATCGCGCAGGGGCCACAACTGCGCGGCCTGCGTAAACAGGTTCTGCGATTGCCCATACGCAAACGTACCAAGATTACCCAGACCGCCCACCGGCTTTCCGGCTCCGGCGTAGGGTTCGTGCTTGGTGTAGTTATAATGGCGCATGGCAAACCGGTTGGGCTTCAGGCTTATTGCCATGTCGAAATGCTGCACCCCGTCTATCACGAACGGCTGCGAGGCCACGCCGGGTTTACCCATCACGAGTTTCTGCCCGTCGTAATAAAACCACTCGCCATACTCGGCAGCCAGCCGGTTCAGGAAATCGAAATTGCTCTCGTCGTACTGCGCTTTGTAGTCGATTCGGGCCTGGTATTTGGGGTCGATGTTTTTGAGAAACGGGTACGGCATCAGCACTGCGCTAAAAATCTGCGCCAGCGTTTTCTTGATAAATGACCGCCGTTGCACACCATCCTCAACCAGAAACGTAGGGCTGTGGCCCCGAATCACGTAGGAGTTAACCAATTCACTGTTGTTGCGCAACACGAGTTCGGTAACGATTCCCTTAAACGAAAACTTGCCCGGCACCTTTTTGTAATAGGGCGTTATGCTGATTTCGGTCTGCTGCCCAACAAGTTTCTGATGTGCCGTTTTGAAAAACAACTCATTCTTATCATCAATATCTTCATACGGCACTACGATCTCGAAGGTGTGATGGGTATGCAGCGACTGATCGACCCGCAGGCTGGTAAAGTGCCGGATGGTGGTGCCTCCAATCGAAACGCTGACGTTAACTTGTTGTGCCATATCGGGTTGGGGCTTAGGATACCTGCCAGTCGAGCCACTGATTATCGTGGAGCGTACCGTTCAGATGAATTTTTGCGGCTGTGATACCGATGTCGAACGTATAGGCCGCCGTTACGCCCTCGTGCGGGGTAAATACCTCCCGGTACGAGACGCAGTAGCCTTTTTCGAAAGTGAGTGTTTTGAGCGTTCCGCCCTTGTCGTCGTGAAACGAGATTTTTCCGTCCAGTGCTTTTTTGGGATTAATGGCCCACTCCGTCAGCACGGCATAGTCGGTGCCCACAATAGAAATGCGTATCAGGCCGCTCCGTACGCCCGCCGATGGCCGGCCCCGGGGGTCGGTCGGCTGCGAGAGGGTATATTCGCAGGTCAGCACGGTAAACGACTTACCCGATACGAGCAAGTCGGCGGAGAAGGAAGCAGCCATGAATGTGGATAGAAGTAGAACTCGTTGTCATTAGTTGTCTTGCAACGAATGACTATGCTAATCAGGCCGTTTCGGGCCATCGATTGTCTAATTCGGTCATGCCAACGGCAATCTTTTCAGGCGAAATCGTAATGACAGTAACCATCTGACTCGATGACGTTGTGCCGTCAAAACGCTCCATCAGTTCAACGCAATAGGCATTGGTAAATCGCAGTTCTTTTTCGGTCGATTCGACGCTGTCCATTTTAATGAACCGGACTTTACCGTCCAAGCGTTTAGCCGGATTAGCCATCCACTCCGCCACGATATTATCGGCGGTTGCGTTGAACTCCAGCGTAATCTTACCGCCCCGCGTCAGCGACGCCGGGCGACCCAGCGAATCCACCGCCTGATTGATGTCCAGATAGACATAGTTCAGGGCCGTTTTATAGGTACCGAGCGTAAATTCCGCGCTGAAAGAGGGCATAGTCGTATGGCGTTATTGCTGCGTTACCCCACCCGAGAATTCCTTGCGCCGACCCGTGTCAGGATCGCGTCCATCCTCACCTGTCAGCCCAATCACGAACGTCTTGGCCGGGAAAAACGGCGTGATGTGAATATCCAGATAAATCCGGTCTTTCTGGAACGGGTCGCGTTTAAACTGCGGAGCTTCGAACTTCTCGATGATCTTACCCGGCCCTTTGATCTTGTCAAGGAACTGGATAATCTCGCGCTGAATCTCGTTCTCGACTTTGCCGCTCCAGTTTTCCATGGCCCGCTTGTTCAGGAACTGCATCAGCACTTTCATGATCCAGTCAAATACGCGCACCACCGAGTAGGTTTTCAGGCCGAGGTTATTGCCCGTGTAGAGCGTCTTGCCTGAAAACGGCACCACTTTACCCCACTCTTTGGTCATCGGAATCAGGCCCAGCCCTTCCAGTTCGCCTACTTCGGTCTTGAGCAGATCGAGCCGGCAACCGTCCACCCGCTCCAGCGTACCATACTGATAACCAGCCGATACCTGCGCAATCAAGTTGGAATATATCTTGCCCGCCAGCGCGGTTGATGGTTCTACGTACAGGTCTTCGTTCTCATCCAGATCGTCATATTTGCCGCGCCCCACGAGGTGGTTGCAGGCCATCAGGACGTTAGCGTTGC
>JBBRUB010000292.1:0-5410 GCA_038248175.1 Cytophagales bacterium
AGCGTCATCAATACAGTTGTCATCACTTTTCGTCCGTCCCCATTGTCAGAAATCACATCGTCGCTGATTTCACCTGTTACCGGGTTAACATCGCCGAAGCCAAGATTCCAGATCGCAAGCTCATCAAGGTATGTATATTCTACAACTTTTCGGATACTCCCTCTTGGCCCCACACTAACAAATTCATAACGCGACCGGTTTGGCGAGACAACGAGATCGTAACGTGGCTGATGCATAAATAAGGGTGCTTCACCAATTCCGTTACGCCACGGCCTGATACAACTCCTCGCGCTGCTGCTTGATGTGGTCGTCGGCGATGAACTCGTCGTAGGTCATTAGCTTGTCGAGGATGCCCGCCGGGGTGATTTCGATGATGCGGGTGGCAATGGTCTCGGCAAACTGGTGGTCGTGGCTCGTGAATAGCACCGGCCCTTTGAAGTCGATCAGGCCGTTGTTCAGCGACTCAATGCTTTCGAGGTCGAGGTGGTTGGTTGGCTCGTCCAGCAGTAATACGTTCGAACCCGACAGCATCATCTTCGACAGCATGCAGCGCACTTTTTCGCCCCCGCTCAGGACGGTTGCTTTCTTGAGTGACTCCTCGCCCGAAAACAGCATCCGCCCCAGGAATCCCCGAATGAAACTCTCGTCTTTCTCTTCCGAATACTGCCGTAGCCAGTCAACGAGGTTCAGGTCAACATCAAAGAATTTTTCTTTCTCGGAGTCGGTCGGGAAGTACGACGGGGTGATGGTGACGCCCCAGCGAAAATCGCCCGAATCGGCTTTACGCTCGCCCGTCAGGATGTCCATCAGGGCTGATACGGCCAATCCGTCGCGGCTGTAGAAAAAGATTTTATCTTTCGGGTTGACGATAAACGACAGGTTCTCGAACAGTTTGGCCCCGTCCTCGGCGGTGTACGTCAGGTTCTCGATAGTCAGAATCTGGTCACCGGGTTCGCGTTCGGGCTTGAAATTGACGTAGGGATACTTGCGCGAAGAGGGCTGAATATCGTCAATCGTAAGCTTTTCGAGCAGTTTGGCCCGGCTCGTAGCCTGCTTGGACTTCGATGCGTTAGCCGAGAACCGCCGGATAAACTCTTCGAGTTCTTTGCGCTTGTCTTCGGTCTTCTTGTTCTGGTCCTGCCGCTGTCTCAACGCCAGTTGGCTCGACTCGTACCAGAACGAGTAGTTACCCGTAAAGAGCTTCACCTTCGCGAAATCGACATCGACAATCTGCGTACAGACCTGGTCCAGAAAGTGCCGGTCGTGCGAAACGACAATGACGGTGTTGTTGAAATTGGCTAAATAATTCTCCAGCCAGATGCTCGATTCTACGTCGAGGTTGTTGGTCGGCTCGTCAAGCAACAAAACATCGGGATTGCCGAAAAGGGCCTGCGCCAATAGTACGCGCACTTTTTCGGAGCCGTTGAGGTCAGCCATCTGGGCGTAGTGCTGGTCTTCTTTGATACCCAGCCCGCTTAGCAGCGCGGCAGCGTCGGAGTCGGCATCCCAGCCGTTCATCTCGGCAAATTCGGATTCGAGTTCACCCACCCGCTCACCGTCGGCGTCGGTAAAATCTTCTTTAGCGTAGAGCGCGTCTTTCTCCTGCGCGATGTCATACAGGCGTTTGTTGCCCATGACCACCGTTTGCAGCACCGGAAACTCATCGTAGGCCGACTGATTCTGGTTCAGCACCGACATCCGTTCGCCGGGCGACATACTGACGGTACCCGTTTGCGGCTCGATTTCGCCCGATAGAATCTTGAGAAACGTTGACTTCCCGGCTCCGTTGGCACCAATGACGCCGTAGCAGTTGCCGGTATTGAATTTTATATTGACGTCGTCAAACAAAACCCGCTTTCCGTAGCGGAGGGAGACGTTTTGTACCGTTACCATATCGTTTTTTTAAGCTTGCGTAATAAGGTACAAAGGTACGAAATTACAGGCAGAGCCTTTTAGTGACGAATGAAGAACGATGAGCGAAGAACGGGCTGACGCGGGATTGTGTTCGCGTCAGCCCGTTCTTCACTCTTCACTAACATTTACTTCGGCAACGCGGTCTTGTAAAAATCCGCTACGTAGCGGGTCATGGAGATGAGCGCGGGTTTATCGACGTAAATCATGTGGCCGGTTTCGTAGAACGACATCGTGATGTTCTTTTTCAGGGCCGGGTCAAGCATCATGTGCGCGAAGGTGTAGTCGGTGGCGAAGTAGGGCGTGGCCATGTCGTAATAGCCGTTGCAGACGTGAACTTTCAGGTACGGGTTTTTGGTCATGGCTGATCGCAGGGTTTCGGCGGTGTTCAGGAACTGGTTCTGTACGTTGCTGTAATTCCAGGGCCGCACCCGACCGGTCAGGATTTCGTAGGGTAAATCGTTTTTCACCTTCAGCGTCCGGTGCAGGTGGTCGTTTACGGCGGTGGTAAAGGGGCCGTAGATCGTAGCGTTGTAGCTAGGGTCAAATTCGTTGGTATCGCCCGCACGGTCATAGTCGGATGCCGTGAACCGCCCGTCGAGCCTCCCCACCGTGCGGCCCTGTTTGCGGAGTAGTTCTTTGGTGAAGCGGCTGTCTTTGATGCGCAGGTTGCTGCCCAGCAGGTACTCCGTAGAAAGGCCCGTGAATTTGCTGAGCTGAGTTGCTACGGTCTGCCGTTCGGCGGGCGTGAGTTTGTCGCCTTTCATCAGAGCCACAGTATAATCGCCAGCCGCGTATTTCTCCACGTCGGTTAGTAACGTTTTCAGATCGCTATAAGCTGGAACCTGCTTATGGTACCAGGCCATGGCGGCAAACGTGGGCAGAAACAGGCTGTATGGCAGTTCGTTGCCGCTGGTGAACAGAATGGTTGAGAAATCGAGTACCGACGAAATCAGGACGATACCGTTCAGAAACAGCCCGTGCCGGTCCTGCAAATAGCCCGACAATCCGGCAGAGCGCGTAGTACCGTAACTCTCGCCCGCCAGAAACTTCGGCGAAGCCCAGCGGTCGTTGCGGGTGGTGTAGAGCCGGATGAAATCGCCCACCGACTGAATATCTTCGACGTAGCCCGTAAACTCTTTCTTGTCCACCCCCTCGGTAGGTCGGCTGTAGCCGGTCATGACGGGATCAATGAATACCAGATCGGTAAAGGCCAGCCAGGTGTATTCGTTGTCGGTTACGGTATAGGGCGGGGCCAGCATACTACCATCGTCGCCCATGACAATTCGTTTGGGACCGAGTGCGCCCATATGCAGCCACACCGACGCTGACCCCGGCCCGCCGTTGTAAGTGTATGTTATAGGCCGCGTGGCGGGGTTCGTGACGCCGTCGCGGGTGTAGGCCACAAAGAAAATATTGGCTTTGATGGTCCCGCTTTCGTCGCGCTGGGGCAGGTAGCCCGCCGTGGCAGTGTAATTGATCTTCTGAGGTTCCCCTCCGGCACCGTTGAGCGTAATCGTGTGCTTCGTTACGGACAGTTCCGGGTCAGGAACGTTGCGGGTGTCGGCGGGTTTATCGGCCTTCTGAGCAAAGGCGATAAGGGAGAAGAAGCAAAAGCAGAGGGTAAGGATACGTGCGTTCATGTGAAAGGGAATGAACGACAAATAAAAGGTTTTTTGGGATACAGAGTTATACGGCAAAGACACAGCGTTTTTATTTTCTATTACTTTTCTCTTTGTGCATCTCTGTGTCTTCTCCGTGTAACTCTGTGTCCCACCTTTTTAACCCACAAACTCCGCAATGGCCGGTTGTAGTTTGGGCAGAATGGCTTCCATGCCAATCTTTTCGTTGTCGGTCCAGTGGTGGGTCTGCTCAAACAGACAAGGTTGCAGAATGCCCCACAACTGCCCGTCTTTCTGGATATGCGCGTGAACGAGGGCGCGGTGACCGAAGGTTTTATGCTCAAACTCTTCGTTCAGCACACCCGGCCCAGCGGCTTTTATGTCATCGACATAGCGCGACGGTTCCATGTTCAGCCCGGCCCGGATGAGCGGGTCTCTTTGGGGCAAATCGGTGGTGTCGTCTCCCCAGTCGGGCTGGAATAGTTTGTCGATTTGCCCGTCTTTGCGCCAGATGAACGCAATGCGGCCCCGTTCCTGGTCAGGCTGGCGGACGTACAGAAAACAGCGGTCGGTACCGAGCGTTTCGCCCACGATGCGCACGGCTTCGTTGAGGGTTTTATCGGCGGTGTACTTCTTATCGAGCAGATCGTCGATAGCGTTGGGAAGTTGGTTGGCGATGTTCATAGTCTATCAACCCGCTGGATAGTCCTATGTTTATCCCGAAGCGAATAAGCCGTTTCTTTGCAGTCGTTAATCAACACTGTTATGCCTGACAACCTGCCCTGGGCCGTTCTGTTCGATATGGACGGCGTTATTGTTGCCAATACGGATTTTCACGTCGATGCCTGGCTTGCGTTTACGGCCCGGCACAACCGCCCGCTTATACTCCAGCAGTACTTCCAACACATCAATGGGCGCACCTCTGCCGATGCGATGGCCTACGCGTTTGGCCGGGCTATTTCGGGAGACGAACTCGCTGAACTCACCGAAGAAAAAGAAGCCATCTACCGCGACCTCTACGCACCGCACCTGCAGCCCACGCCCGGTCTGCCCGAATTTCTCGACGCGCTGAAGGCAGCAAATGTCCGGCTGGCGGTGGGCACGTCGGCCCCGCAGAGTAATGTTGGTTTCACACTCGATGGCCTGAACATCCGGTCGTACTTCGATGCGATTGTCGATGCCAGTATGATCTCGCACGGCAAGCCAAACCCCGAAATATACCTTACTGCTGCCCGCCGGGTGGGCGTAGAACCGGCCCACTGCGTGGTGTTCGAGGATGCCTTTGCAGGTATCGAAGCGGGCATCCGGGCGGGTATGAACGTTGTGGCCGTTGCCACCAGCCACACCCGCGCCGAACTCGAAACCACCGGCGCGTCGCTGATTGTCGATACCTTTGCAGACCTGACCGTAGCGCAGGTTGAGACGCTATTAAGTTGAAAAAGGGTTTGGACACGGAGATACACGGAGAAGACACAGAGATTCACAGAGTTCTCATTCTCCTTCATTTCCCTCTGTGAATCTCTGTGTCTTCTCCGTGTATCTCTGTGTCCCAAAAAACAATGAAAACACCCGCCGAAGAAGGCTTCTACTTTCCTGCCGAGTGGCACCCGCACGTAGCTACCTGGCTGAGCTGGCCCCATACCGAAGCCTCCTGGACCCGCGAGCGGCAGGAGCTGATGTTTCCGGCCTATATTGAGTTCATCAAAACCATTGCCGAAAGCGAACTCGTCTGCATCTGCGCGCACAACGAAACCGTGGTACAGGCAGCCAAACTGCGGTTGCTGCTGGCCGGTGCCGACATGAGTCGGATTACGCTCCTGCCCTTCTCCACCAACGATTCGTGGTGCCGCGATCACGGCCCGGCGTTTCTGATCAAT
>JBBRUB010000293.1:0-5405 GCA_038248175.1 Cytophagales bacterium
TTAACGGCCAAAAGCTGTTGGTGAAGCAAGATGCCGCTTACGGATTGGCCGAGGTCCTCCTGTTAGGGACAGCCCAGGATTCCAGAATGCTGGTACTGACCGGCAATGGCGGTTTTGACCGCCTTAGTTCTACCGACTGGCGGGTTATGTCGGCGGGTGGTGTTAGGGGCTGGAAGGGAGCAACCGGCGGCTTTATCAGCCGGGATAACACGTCGTACATGTACCTGGCTTACAACGGCGCGGTCCGACGCTATGGCATGAGCAGCTTTCCTGAGGCAAGTGGTATGGAATCACTTGATTCATTTGGCGCAACAGCCGATAAAGTGGTTGGGCTGGTCGAGAGCGGAACGGAAGTGTACCTTATTTTCCCCGATGCTATAATACCCTATACGAAACAAGCTAATTCATCCCGATTGGCACTTCGTTCAAACGGGTTTGGAGAAGGTATCAAGCTCACAGACGCCTACAAGAAAGGGAAGGCAGCTATTGGTTATGCCAATTACCTGTATTTTATTAGTGAGAACGGCGTATTGAACCGGTATTTGTGGACCAATGGATCAATACAACGGGTCGGTACGCAGATTTATCCTAAAGCTCAGGCACTAACGGTTGCCAACAATCAGATGTATCTACTCAACGATGGTAAGCTGTACCGGATAAACCCCGCAACGGGTGAGCTGGCCCAACTCGGCACCGAAGACTGGAGCCGGGCAAAGCGCAACGGATTCAGCGGATTTTAATTGATTAGCATCTTTGGCCCGACGTGCTATGAGAATCATCCTTTTACTAACCTGTTATTGGTCAGGCTGTGGTTAGCTACGATTATCAAGGCCCCGACTCAGGAACTTCCCATCGGATGCGCCTTGGGCTGTCGGGCGGGCCATAGCCAGATAAGCGTTAGCGTTATAGGTAAAGCAACACGCCAATTACCCGAAGTCACGACCTTGGTGGCCATCCTGCCGAAAAAAACAAGGCCGGTTTTGTTTCCCCGGCGCATCGTTTTGCGACAAACTCATTACCAAACCAGGGCAACCTGGTTTGGTCCTTCTCTCCACACCATACTTTCCTCAATCATGCAAACGCACCTGCTTGTGTTTGCGCTATCGGTCGGAACTGCCTTCGGGCAGATTTCTGACCGATTCTCGTGCGTAGATACGTACCTGTGGCTTTTCTGCGTAAGTTGAGGACTCATTCAACCCCTCACTACGCCATGAAGAAACATCTGCTGTTGTTGACTGCCGGTCTGCTGGCACTTAACGCTCAGGCCCAAACATTCTCCGTTTCCTTTCCTGCCTCGCAAAGCAAAACTCCGCTCGATGGGCGCGTGCTGCTTATGCTGGCCAAATCCGGTAAATCGGAACCGCGCTTTCAGGTCAGCGACGCGGTGGAAACGGCGCAGCTTTTTGGCGTTGATGTGAACGCGTTGAAGCCCGGTCAGGCGGCTACGGTCGATGCCAGCGCATTTGGGTATCCCCGCCAAAGTCTGCGCGGGGTGCCGCCGGGCGAATATTACGTACAGGCCGTGCTGCACAAATACGAAACGTTTCAGGTCAAAAATGGGCCCAACGGTACCCGACGTACCGTGAAACTGCCGATGGATCGGGGAGAAGGCCAAAACTGGCGCACAGCCCCCGGCAACCTGTACAGCAAGCCGCAGAAAATCACCATCAAGGCGGGGGCAACCCAGAACTACGCCGTTGTGGTGGATCAGGCAAATCCACCCATCGAGCCGCCGAAAGACACGAAGTTTATCAAACACATCAAAATTCAGAGCCAGAAACTAACCGAGTTCTGGGGCCGCCCTATGTTCCTCGGTGCTAACATCCTGATTCCGGCGGGCTTTGCCGAACATCCCGAAGCAAAGTACCCGCTGGCTATTTTTCACGGCCACTTCCCCGACGATTTCTCCGGCTTCAGCGAAACGCCCCCGCCCGCCAACATGGACACGACCGATTACATTGCCCGGTTCAATCTGTACGGCTACAATAAAATCGTGGCGCAGGAAGCGTATGATTTTTACCAAAAATGGACCAGCAAAGACTTTCCGCGTCTGCTCATTGTCGAAATCCAGCATGCCAATCCGTACTATGACGATTCCTACGCGGTAAACTCCGAAAATATTGGTCCATATGGTGATGCCATTATGTACGAACTCTTGCCGGAGATAGAAAAGCAGTTTCGGGGGATAGGGCAGGGTTGGGCGCGGTTTACCTACGGTGGCAGTACGGGTGGCTGGGAGGCACTGGCCGCGCAGGTGTTTTACCCCGACGAGTTCAACGGCTGCTTTGCCGCCTGTCCTGACCCCATTGCGTTCGATGCCTACACGGTGTTTAACCTCTATAAAGATAAAAACGCGTACTACGAAGAAGGCCCGTTTCGGCAGACGCCCCGGCCCGCTCACCGTAACAATCTCGGCCAGATACAGTCAACGCTCGAACAAACCAACCACCGCGAACTGGCCCTTGGTACGCACTCCCGCTCCGGCGATCAGTTCGATATTTGGGAAGCCGTTTATTCGCCCGCCGGACCGGATGGCTATCCCCAACGCATCTGGGACAAGAAAACCGGCGTCATCGACAAATCCGTAGCTGACTACTGGCGCGAACATTTCGATTTGATGCACATCCTGAAACGCGACTGGAAAACGCTCGGCCCCAAAGTGACCGGCAAAATCCACATCTACTGTGGTGACATGGATAACTACTACCTCAACAACGCGGTCTATCTGATGGAAGACTTCCTGAAAAACGTCAAAAATCCATCGGCTAACAGCACCGTAGCCTACGGCGACCGCTTTGAACACTGCTGGAACGGCGACCCTAACGTACCGAACTACATCAGCCGCCTGCGCTACAACACTATGTACATCGACAAAATGCTGAAACGGATGGAAGTAAACCATCCGCAGGGTGCTGATTTGACAAGCTGGCGATACTGAACAGGGCGGCAGACATAGCCGTTGAACCTCGTTTTTAGGACTGATGTTCTGAACCAAACAACCCGAACTCGTTAGCCTGTTGGGTAGTTGATTGTCGAATGGCCGGGAGAAACAAAAGACCGTCTCCCGGCCCCGGATCTTACTGATAATACAATGAAATTACCGCATACCCTGAACGGAAACCAGGTGCTCAAACGGCTGGATTCTGCATTGTTGCATACCAAATACAAGACGCACCGGCGGCTACAGGTGTTTGCAAATAAGGGAACAGCCTGCGTGCGCTGTGGCGTTGACGGGGTTTACCTCCTGTCGTCGGTTGATCCCGGTGGCGGGCATCACGTTGATCTGTACACCGCCGACTTTGTGATGATGACCGTTGACCATATCCTGCCCCGATCCAAGGGGGGAGCCAACACGCTGGCCAACTACCAGCCCATGTGCCAGCACTGCAACGGCCAAAAAGGAAACAGGCTGGAAACTCCGGCTACTGTACCGGACGGTCATCTCTGATACGAAGAAAGCTGCTACGTTCAGTATAGACGAACGGGGAGTGCCATCCCAAACAGGAGACTTTCTGCGGCACCGGTCCTGAACGCGATTTGCTTCTCGAAGCGCATGCCCAGCTTTTCGAGCAGCCCGATAGAGGGGTTGTTCGTCGGTTTTGTGATGCCGGTAAGGCGTGTTAGTCCCAGCGTGTTCTGCGCGTAGGCAACCAAAGCCGATGCCGACTCGTACCCATACCCCCTGCCCGCGTGTTCGGGCAGAAAAGCAAAGCCAATATCAATGTCGTCAAGTGCCGGTCGTTTGTGCAGACCGCAATGCCCAATGGGAATGCCGGTTTCTTTCAGTTCAACGACATACGGCCCCAGGCCATACTGCTCGTAACTCATCAGCGCATTCTCCATAATATACACCTCCGCATCGTCAAGCGTTTTTACGCCCCGGTCGCCAATGAATATGAGCCACGAAGGGGTATTGAGCAACATACGTATAAACGGAGCATCTGCAAGCACATACGACCGAATACGCAGTCGTTCGGTTTCAACTATGATGGAAGTGGGCATGGGTATCAAGAACGGTATAGCCCTGTTACAACAGAAACGGCTGCGGACTGGCGCACAGGATGAACACCACCAACGCCAGCCAGCCGAGAACTTTGCGCTTTGTATCTAAGGGTTCCTGCAACTCGGTTTCGGGATGATAGACGCCGAGGAAACGCCCGAGAATGAACGCGAAGAACAGGAAGCCGGAGTAGCCTTCCAGATCAGGCATGACCCAGGAAAGTACCAACTGCCCGGCCACTACGCTGAGCGTAACGAGCAGGGCCGTCATGAGCGAGCCAGTACCTGGTCCATCCTGATCGCCGATGCGGGCGAAGGCCAGAAACAGAAATCCGATGTACAGTGCGAACCAGCCCAACTGCTCATAAAAAGCATTGTCAGTACCCACGGCGAAATCGGCGGGTTTGAACATGCCCAGTCCGGCGTAGAAAACAAACGCGATGAACAGGGCCGGAGCCACCCATTTGAACCGTCTGGATCCAATGAGCGCGTACAGGATATGTCCGCCATCCAGTTGCCCAATAGGTACCAGGTTCAGGGCCGTGAAAAACAAGGACAGATACCCCGCCAGCAAATACGGGTAGTGTATCATCTCATACGGACTGGGCAGCCGCGCCGGATCAGCCACGTAGTTGGCAAAAAAATCGAACAGCAGCGTATGGCCAACGCCAACTGCGTTTTCGGGGATGTCTTTATAAACGAAGTCGGCATAGTTAAGGCCGTACTGTGCGTATTCGGGGTGGATGCTGAAAATATACTCCGGGGGCGGCAGGTGCGTAAAACCGTACCAGAGTACAACGACCGCCAGCGCAAAACCCGCCAGTGGCCCGGCAATGCCGATGTCAAAGTATTTTCGGCGGCTGTTGATGAAGTCTTTGATGCGGATAAACGCGCCCAGCGTACCGATGCTCTGCCCAACGCCAAACCACAGCGGAATGTAATACGGCAGCGTAACGCGCACCTGATTGGCCCGCGCCACGAAGTAATGCCCGAACTCATGTACCGTCAGGATGGCCAGAAACGGCACCGAAAACTGGAAACCCGCCACAAACTCGGCCCAGCCCAGCGTTTTCATGCCGTCGACGGGAATAAATAACCGCCCGTATATCCATTCGGCCCCCGATAGGGTAGTGGTAATCAGTGTAGCTAAAAAAAGACCTCCATGCAGGAGGTAAGACTTCAGGCGTGGGTTCATTATAGAGTTTCCAGGTAATCCAGAATCGTTTTCGGGGGCTGCACGTGTATGGCCCGGATACCTAACGCGGCAGCGGCCCGGATGTTCGCTTCGTTATCGTCGAAAAAAGCGGTTTCGCCGGCTACGATGTTTGCTTCAGTCAGCACGTGCCGGTAAATATCGGGCGAGGGTTTGGCCATACGTACCTCGTAGGAATAGAACACACGCTCAA
>JBBRUB010000294.1:0-5395 GCA_038248175.1 Cytophagales bacterium
AAGAATCTCACGGTAGTTACAATTTGCTACGCCGTGAGATTCTTCGTTCCGCACCGGCGGACCGCTCAGAATGATAAAAAAATCACGCGAACTCCAACACGTACTGCTCGGCAATCTCGTCGAGCAACGTACTCACACCCGCGTAGGTGTCGGTCGTGACGAGTTGCTGGCGGTAGGGTTTGAAACCGGGCAGGCCCTTGAAATAGTTGGCGTAGTGTCGTCGCATCTCGAACAGGCCTACGATTTCGCCTTTCCAGCGGATGGAAAAATCGAGGTGCTGGCGGCATACCGAAACGCGGTCGGCTACGGTGGGCGGGGCGAGGTGCTGCCCGGTCTGCACAAAATGCTTGATCTCGTTAAAAATCCACGGATGCCCGATGCTGGCCCGGCCAATCATGACGCCATCCACACCGTAGCGATTCTGGTACTCGATGGCTTTTTCGGGGCTGTCGATATCGCCGTTGCCGAAGATCGGAATCTGGATGCGCGGGTTGTTGCGAATGCGCCCGATAAGCGTCCAGTCAGCGTCACCTTTATACATTTGCACTCGCGTCCGACCGTGAATCGTCAGGGCTTTGATGCCGATATCCTGCAACCGTTCGGCCACGTCTTCCACGTTTTTGGTGCTGTCGTCCCAGCCGAGCCGGGTTTTTACCGTTACGGGCAGGTGGGTGGATTTTACGACGGCTTCGGTCATGCGCACCATTTTTGGGATGTCCTGCAACAAAGCCGCGCCCGCACCCCGGCAGGCTACGTTTTTGACCGGGCAACCGTAATTGATGTCGATCAGGTCGGGGCTGGCATCGGTGGCAATGCGAGCGCACTCGCCCATGGTCTGCACGTCGGAGCCAAACAGCTGAATGCCGATGGGCCGTTCGTACTCAAATATGTCGAGTTTCTGACGACTCTTGGCCGCGTCGCGAATCAATCCTTCCGACGAGATGAACTCAGTGTACATCAGGTCGGCACCGTTAGCCTTACAAACGGCACGAAACGGCGGATCGCTGACGTCTTCCATAGGAGCCAGCAACAAGGGGAAATCAGGGAGTTCGATAGGGCCAATGTTAACCAAAACAAATCTTTTTTATGACCGTCTGAACGGTCTGTTATACCTTGTGATTTACGATTTTGAGCGGTCTTTGGTTCCGCCGGACTATCGAACGCTTTCTGGGGTAATTCGGGGATAAAATGCCGTAAGTCTGGGCTGTGTCCGTAAATTTACCCGAATTATGCAACCAACACTTTTTTCTGATTCGCCCTCATCGCGTCCGCCTACCCTCGGCGGACTCATCATGTTGATTGGCTTTGTACTCATGGGGGCCCTTATCAGTACGCTGCTGCTGTTTGGGCTGACTGCTCTTATCAGTGGCTATGGACTGACCGAGGCACAGGCGTATCTGACTACGCTGGCTACAAATCCGTCGGCCATTAAAAACGGCTGGTACAGTCTGATGACCCTTCAGGCCGTCAATCACCTCGGTACGTTTCTGCTACCCGCGCTGCTGTACTGGTCCGTTATTGAACGGCGTTCGTGGCCGCAGTTCAGCACCCGACCGTTGGGGGCGGTGGCCGGACTGAGCATTGCCGCTTTCGTTGTCGTTGCGTTCATGCCGTTCGACGGGCTGGTGATTGAGTGGAACCAGAACATGCACCTGCCCCAGACGCTGGCCCCGCTGGAGCAGTGGATGCGCGACAAAGAGACCGATCTGGCGGGCGTTACCAAATTTATTACTACGTTCGACACCCCCGTACAGCTCATGCTGGCTATACTTGTCATTGGCGTTATTCCGGCCATTGGTGAGGAGGTCTTGTTTCGAGGTATCTTGCAGCGTAACCTCATTGTCTGGACCCGCAACCCGCACGTGGGTATCTGGCTGGCTGCCGCGCTTTTTAGTGCCATTCACGTTCAGTTTCTGGGGTTTGTGCCGCGAATGCTGCTTGGCGCGCTGTTTGGCTACCTGTATTTGTGGTCGGGCAATATCTGGGTACCTATTCTATCGCACTTTGTCAATAATGGCTTTACGGTACTGATGGTTTATCTTTACCAGCGTCGGGTTACGACCGTCGATATTGAAAGTACCGAGTCGGTACCTGTTCTGGTTGCGGTGGTGTCGTTACTGCTGACGGGGGCCATGCTGGCTTATTTTAGAAAACAGAACACGGTCCCGGCAGATAGTTAGCGGATCAATACTTTTATGGCTGCGGTTTTTTCGCGCTACAGATATGAACGATACCTGGGAATCCATATACGCAACGCCCCTGCCGCACCGGGCCGAACTGGCCAAAGCTATGCTGGCCGAACACGAGATTCCGGCGGTGGTAGTAAACCGGCAGAGCAGTTCGTACCCTGGCGTGGGGCTGGGTAAAAGTGAAGTACACGTTCCGATTCAGCACGCCGTGCTGGCCAAAGTAATCATCGAGAATGAAGCAACGTTTAGCTAATATGACCAACCTGCAGCAGCGCATTATCGCGGCTGCAGTGGGGGTTCCGATCATTATCGGTATGATTCTGTATGATGCCTGGACGTTCGCGCTGCTGTTCACCTTTGTCAGCGCACTAACCCAGCGTGAGTTTTATAAGCTGCTGGGTCTGGACGGTTTTGAGCCGCTCACCGCGTATGGTACGGTGGTGGGCTGTTTGATCTGCGTCCTGGCTTACCTGATTGAAACGGGTGTGCTGCACACCGACAATTACTTCCTGATTTGCCCGGCCTCGTCGATGGTCTTCCTCATCAAACTTTACAAAAAGCGCGACCGTAAGCCGTTTACCAATATAGGCTTTACGTTTCTCGGTATTATTTACGTAGCCATGCCGTTTGCGCTGCTCATTGTGCTGGCCCTGCGGGGTAACGCCTACCATCCGGCCATTATCGTGGGCTGCCTGTTGCTACTGTGGGCGTCGGATGTTGGCGCATATTTTGCCGGTACACGCTTTGGCCGGCGTAAATTGTTTGAGCGAATATCCCCCAAGAAATCATGGGAGGGGGCCATTGGCGGGGCCGTTGCGGCCAGTCTGGTGGCGGCTGGGCTGGCCTACTACGCGCCCGAACTCCGGCCCTGGCAGTGGTACTGCGTGGGCGGCATCATTGTCGTGACCGGCACCTACGGCGATTTAGTAGAGTCATTGTTCAAGCGCAGTATTGCTATCAAAGACTCCGGAAGCAGTATTCCGGGACACGGTGGTTTTCTGGACCGCTTTGACGGCCTGTTGCTGGCTGCGCCGTTCATCATCACATTCCTGAAGTTGTTTGCCTAGTTTTTTCGGGACATAGAGATTCACAAAGGAGACACAGAGATTCACAAAGTTTTTTGAGAGCAAAGAGAAATTTTCTCTGTGGATCTCCGTGCGTCTCGGCGCATCTCTGTGGCGAGAAAGAAAAACGCTAAACTTTCTTAAAAAATACCCCCCCGAAACCATATAGACCTTTCCTGTCGTTTACTTTGTACTATTGCTGCCTTGCCTATGAATAAGTTAGTCGTTCTATTACTGACCGGAGTTTTTTTGATGTTGTTATCAGGTGTGTTTTCTGACACCCTCGCGCAGGGACAGGATCGGCAGATTACGTTTACGGGCTTCATCACAGGTGGCAAAATGAGCGAACCACTGCCGGGTGCTTATATCTTCATACCCAAGGCGGGGCGCGGTACGCTGTCGGCAACCAACGGCTATTTCGCCGTATCCGTTTTTCCCGGCGACAGCATTATTTTTAGCTACGTAGGCTACAAGACGCAGTATTACGTCATTCCAACCCGACTCACCGATCTGACTTTTTCGGCGGTAGTGGCCCTACAGGAAGACGTGACAACCCTGGCCGAAGTAAAGGTATACCCCTACGCAACAGAAGAACTGTTTAAGGATGCCTTCGTAAACCTGAAACTTCCCGATCAGATGGAACGCGATAATCTGGCCCGCAACATGGACCCGGCGGCCATTATGCGTCAGGCCGCTACCATGCCGATGGGGGCTGCCGCTAACTCGCGAAATTTTATCAATAATCAGTTCTACGGGCGCGAGTCGATTATGGGGCGCAGTGGGGTAACAACGTTCTCGTTCACCAATCCCTTTGCCTGGGCCAACTTTATCCGTTCCGTGAAAAAGGGTGACCTCAAGACCAAAGAGTGGCAGAGCGAACTCAACAAAGCCCCCCGCGAGAATTTCACGCGCAAAGACATCATGCAGAATAACTGAGATTCTCAGGTGATGAAATCAAGGTAGTTCTCCTGATTGACGAGGGCGAAACTTGCTTCGGGATAGGCATCGGCAAATGCTTTGGGGAGCTTGGCCCGGTCAGTCTTCCATTTGAACTCGTAGGCCCGCAGTTGTCCGTTCTCTACTTCGATCCAGTCGATTTCCTGCTGATCGTAGGTGCGCCAGAAGTAATATTCCACCCACCGTTGTTCGGCCCGGATTTTTTTGATCCGTTCGGCAATCAGGTAGTTTTCCCACAGCTCGCCCACATCCTGCCGCAAGGGTAATGGCCTCAAATCAGATAGTAGCGCGTTGCGAACGCCATTATCGACAAAGTACCAGCGTGATGTTTTGGTAACTTCTTTACGAAGATTCCGGCTGAAACCGCTTACGCGCACCAGTATGAATACCTTCGTAAACAAATCGAGGTATCGTTCTACGGTATTCTTACTAAGCTGTACCTGGCGCCCCAGCTCTTCCAGCGATACCTCTTTGCCGAGCTGAAACGCGATCAGCCGCAACAGGTCCTTTACTTTCGCTGCGTTTCTTATACCATCAAAGGCCATGATGTCTTTCAACAAATACGTATCGACCAGTTCCCGCAGGTAACGTTCCCGTTGGTCGGTCATTGATAGGCTGAAGAGTTCAGGATAGCTACCCATCACGATCCGTTCGGGTAGTTGCTGGCGCGTTTGCAGACCATTCTCGCCCGTAGCAAGTTCCAGTTGCGCGATAGGATATAACTGATGAAAGAAAGCCCGTCCCGTGAGCGGCTCGCCCGACAGATTCAGCAAGTCAAACGCCGATGATCCGGCTACGATTATGCGCAGGTGCATAAGGTGATCGGCGAATAATTTCAACACCTTGCCGATGTCAGGAACCGCCTGCGCTTCGTCAATGATAAGCAGGTCGATATCGCCCGCCAACCGCTGGTAGGCCGCTATGCTTCGTTGCGCTAATAGTTGTTGTGCGTCAACGTCTTCGCCTTCAAGCCAGAGGTATTTGAACGGTGTTTTCGCCACGAGTTTTCGGAGCAAAAACGTCTTGCCAACTCGCCGGGTACCAAAGATGAGATTTACCTTTCCCGGAATCAGGTGTTCCAGCAGAATGGGAAATAGATACCGATCAATGTCCATATTTTTTTAAATTCCGTCAACGTACTGACGCCATTTAGCTAAATTGCGTCAGTACGTTGACGGAATTTAA
>JBBRUB010000295.1:0-5394 GCA_038248175.1 Cytophagales bacterium
CATGCGGTGGGTGGAGAAGATGATGGTTTTGCCCCGGTCGCGCAGTTCCAGAATCTCGTCTTTGATGAGGTTGGCGTTGATGGGGTCGAAGCCCGAAAACGGTTCGTCCAGAATAATCAGGTCGGGGTCGTGCATGACCGTAGCCACAAACTGGACCTTCTGCTGCATCCCCTTCGAGAGGTCATCGACCTGCTTGTCCCACCAGGTCTTGATGTCGAACTTGACAAACCAGATTTTGAGCTTGTCCATCGCCTGTTTTTCGGTTAACCCTTTCAGTTGGGCCAGGTACAGGAGCTGTTCACCAACTTTCATTTTCTTGTACAGGCCGCGTTCTTCGGGCAGGTAGCCTATGCGCCGGATGTGGCCGGGTTTGAGCCGTTCGCCCGCCAGAATTACCTCGCCCGCGTCGGGGGCCGTAATCTGGTTTACGATGCGGATGAGCGATGTTTTGCCCGCGCCGTTGGGGCCGAGCAGCCCGAAAATACTGCCCTGCGGCACACTCAGGCTGACGTCGTCTAATGCCCGATGGTCGGCATACTGCTTAACAAGGTGATGGGTTTCGAGGATATTTGTCACGGAAGAAGTAAAGTGGTTGAAGTGCAACGTTACGGTTGGCGGCATGGATGAGTAAAGGAAATGGCTATTATATGAAACGTCAACCAATTTACGGATGAATTGCCGTAGCGTTCCATAAACGGCATAAAAAACCACAACCCGTGTGGATTGTGGCTTGCATGACTAAGTAGCCGCAAAGGTGGTTTATGCTTTTACCACAATAGTTTTCGCCCATTTGTCGCCGAAGCGTTTCTTGTCGCTGCTAAACACCATGAGTGCATCAACGATATTGAAGAAGGGAATAACCAGCGATACCTGCCGGATAATGGCCGCACCATAATCGCCAACGATACTTGCTCCGGTATCTTCCCTGATAACCTTGATGTTCATCAGTTTCTTTCCAATGCTTTGACCGCCCAGGAAGCCGCTCACCTCTGGCAATGCGTCTCTGGTAAACATGTATCCCATGGCAGCGATGGCTCCGACAGAATACAATCGGTAACTAATAAAGGACAACAGCAGCATTGGTATGTACGCCACAACAGCGTCAATGAGGTATGCCACAAAACGAGTACCAGCGTCGGCTTTGACGTGTGTACTGAGGGAGGTAAATGAACTTTCCACTGGTAGCGTGTTTAGGGTGAGTGCTGTTTATAAGCGTAGCAACCTATCCATTTTTTTTGGTAATGAAAAAGTTCTCTTCCGTAAAAAAATAGTTGTTTACTAAGCGGTCAACTCCTCCATGTCAACAGGGCTGGTCCGAAACTCGCCTTCCCACTTCGAGATGACGCAGGTAGCCACGGCGTTGCCCACCACACTGGTAGCAGAGCGGCCCATGTCCAAAACCTGATCGATACCCAGCAGTAGGGCCAGTCCTTCGATGGGTAAATCAAACAGGGCCATTGTACCGGCAATCACCACCAGCGACGCCCTCGGTACGCCCGCAATGCCTTTGGAGGTGATCATCAGCGTGAGCATCATGGTAATTTGCTGCTCAATACTGAGCGTGATGCCATACGCCTGGGCAATAAAAGCCGTGGCAAAGGTCATGTACAGCATAGACCCGTCGAGGTTGAACGAATAGCCCAGCGGCAGCACGAACGAGATAATCCGCTCCGAACAGCCAAATCGGCGCAGGGCTTCAATGGTTTGCGGAAACGATGCTTCCGAACTCGCCGTGCTGAATGAGAGAATTACGGCACTTTTTATTTCGGTCAGCAGGGCCAGATACGGTATTCTGACGACCAGGCAGATGGCCCACAATACCACAAAGATGAAGAACAGCAGTCCGGCAAAGAAGCAGAGAATCAGGTAGGCGTAGCCCGCCAGAATGCCCAGCCCCTGCTGCGCTACTACGGCAGCAATGGCCCCCAGTACGCCAAACGGTGCAAACGACATGACGTAGTTCGTAACCTTGAACATCACGTGCGACAGCGCGTCCAGGCCCTTGATAACGATTTTCCCCTGCTCGCCGATGGACCCAACGGCTACCCCAAAGAAGATGCTGAACACCACAATCTGTAAAATCTCGTTAGTGGCCATTGAGTCAAAAAAACTCGTGGGAACGATGTGGGTAATGAAATTCTCGAAGCTCATCTTCTGAACCTCTACGCCTACGTCGGTGCCTTTGGTGGGCAGCGGCAGACTCATCACCTCGCCGGGCCGCGCAATATTTACCACCAGCAACCCTACTACCAGCGATAAAATCGTGGCGAAATAAAAGTAGGCCAGGGTTTTGAGACCAATTCGCCCCACGGTGCCGAAATCGCCGAGTTTGGCAATGCCCACTACGAGCGTGGCAAACACCAGCGGCCCGATAATCATCTTGATGAGCCGCAGGAAAATCTTGGACAGGATGTTCAGGTCGTCGCCCGAAAAACCCGATTCAGTGACCGGAAACAGATAGCCGATCAAAACACCGAGTACCATGCCCAGAAATATGCGTGTCGTTAAGTTAGGGAGTTTCATGCAGGGAAGTAAAGAGCCTAATTGACAAAAGTAACAGAATACAGGAATTTATCTGCCCTTGACTTCAGCTCTGCGCTGACAGGCCGAATCGTTTGCGGTAAATGGGCTTTCGGTAAGCAAACTGCACCCACATTAGCGGGTACATCAGGTAGTTGAGTAGCCAGAACGGAGTGCTGAACGTGATGTCGTCGCGGATGATCGTACCATCAGACTCATTCCTCAGCAGCCGGTGCCGATGTTGCCAGAACTTGAGAAAAAATGGCAGTTTGACGCCCTTATCGATAAAGAAAATCTCGTCGATACGGTCGCCCGTTTTGAGCGTTTGCTGGTCTATGATATCGCTGGTCCAGTCCTGTTTAAATAAGAGAAAGTTGAGCCGAAGATGTACCACGTCACCCCGCAGACAGCCGTCAAAGCGTATCACGTCAACCGGTGGAAAGGGTGGGCTGAGCTGATCGAATAGTTGCCGGTCAAAGCCTCTCCATACGTCAGAAACCGATTGGTGAACGGGTGTATCGATAATGAGATTGAGGGAGTGCATAAGTAGGAAAGCAAGAAAAAAACAGGCGTCACTGGTGAGTATTAGGCAGGTTTACGGGTTCCATTAAATAGATTCACCTACCGTAAAATTGATAAATCTACAGGATCTTGCGAATTTAACGGTTTATATCCGGCTTAAAGAGAGCCAACCCGTACGAATAGGGAAAGTCGGTATGCGCGTTTACAAACAGGTGTTGATGGGATGGCTGGTACTGAGCCTGCTGATGCAGACCCGCATTGGTACAGCCGCCCCGCCCGCAGCCGGTACGCCGGTGAGCGAATACCTCACCGTGCGTACCGGGCTGCCCCAGGGATACGTAACAGCTATATTGCAGGATCGGCGCGGTTTTATCTGGTTTGCCACCCGCGATGGTCTCTGCCGGTACGATGGCATCCAGTTTCGGGTGTTTACTCATGACCCGCTCCAGTCTCACTCACTGGCGTTCAGTAGTCTGAGCGGTTTGCGCGAAGATCAGACTGGCCACATCTGGATTCGCACCGAAAATAATCATATTGACCGTTTCGATCCTGCCACCGAGCAGGCAACACACGTATCCCGCTCAGCAGGGTTTCGGCAGGCATTGGGCTACGATCAGCTGGTCGGTCTCGCGCCTGACCGGGCCGGCCGGGTGTGGGTAGCTACGCAAACAAACGGATTTTTTCGGCTCGACCCCGCGGGTGTTGTAACCCACCGCCACTGGGCCGCACCACCCGCCACCGACAGCATGGCACCGCCCGTCGTAATCCGAACGCTGCTCACCGATCGGAACGGTCAGCTTTGGCTGGCTACCCGCATGGGCCTCTTTCGCTACGAACCGACTCATAAGAAATTTACCGCCTACCGTATCGCCGAAGGCCTGCCACAAAACGACGTGATGGCCCTGCACCAGCGGGCAAATGGGGATCTGCTGCTGGGTTTTCCGGGCCGTTTTGCCGTATTCAACCCCACGTCGGGCCAGGTAAGCCGCGTGGTGACAATGCCTGACCAACCGCTATCCGTGCCGCTGTTTGCCACGGGTACTGACGGGGTGGATTACGTGAACCAGAACCGCTACACCGATCAGGCTGGCCTGACCAGCCTGCCACCCGACCCCAAGCTGAGCCGTTTCCAGGCCCTGTCTATGCTCATAGACCGCTCAAACGTGCGGTGGATTGGTCTTGACGGCGATGGAGTTATTAAAACCGACCTGACACAGCTACCCTTTACGGCGCATTCCTACATCGTCAATTTTCATACCGACTGGCTCACGCGGTACGTTCAGATACCGGCTGATGCTATTCCGGCCAGTATCCGGCAACAACGCCCCGACGCCATTCGGTACCTATTTGATCGGCAGCGCGCGTTCTGGCTCAGCAGTGCCACCACCCCGCCATACCGCTATGATGCAGCGACGAAAGCAAGTACCACCGTTGTGCCATCCGGTATTGAGCCGCGCTGGTTGCCGGATGGTAATTTTCGGGTCACGAACGTGGCTAAAGGGCCGTCGGGTGAGTTCTGGGGGTTACTGGGGCCGGATAACCGGGCGGTAGCGCGGTATAACCCAACCGTTAAAACGTTCACAACCTTTCCACTTCCGCTTCCGCCCAACCATCCCTACAAAATTGTGGCGATGACCGTGGATGGTGGGCGCATCTATCTGGCTACTCAAAGTCATGGTCTGCTCCGGGCCGACCTCTCGACTCAGAAACTGATTCGCTGGCGGGCGCAGGCGGCCAATCCGATAGCCCTGCCCAATGATGGGCTGTTGTGTCTGGCCCAGGACCCGGCGCAGTACAACCACCTCTGGATTGGCACGTTTGGCAGTGGGCTGTGTCGGCTCGATAAATTAACGGGGCAGATCCGGCGGTTTGGTGAGGCCGAGGGGTTACCAAATAATGTAGTCTATGCCATTCGGCCCGACGGGCAGGGGCATTTGTGGCTCAGCACTAACCGGGGCCTGTGCCGCTTTGACAGCCGGACGTTTGACATTCGCAACTACACGACCGACGATGGACTGCCGAGCGAGGAGTTTAACCGCTACCACGACGCGGCCCTGCCCGATGGCCGGCTAGTGTTTGGTGGCATTGGTGGCTATACCGTGTTTGATCCGGCTAATGTCAGCGACGACCCTGATAAACCTACAGTGGCCTTTACGGCCCTGCGCATCAATAACCAGCCCGTGACGCCCCTCGCCCCGGATTCGCCCCTAACCCGCACTATTGATCAAACCGGTGAACTGCGGCTTCGGCACGATCAGAACTTCATTTCCCTTGATTTTGCCGCCTTACAATTCAATAAAAACGGTAAAAACAAATACCGCTATAAGCTGACAGGTTTGGACAAAGACTGGA
>JBBRUB010000296.1:0-5386 GCA_038248175.1 Cytophagales bacterium
CCAATATTCAGGTTTACAAAGACATCCACGGCAAAGATCGCAGCATACGAGCCGCTTTTTAAGATATGCAACCACAAACCACTTTTCCCTACCATACCAAAATCCGTGAGGTATTTGCCGAAATGAGCCAGGTCGTGGTGGGGCAGGACCGGCTGCTGAACCGGCTGCTCATCGGACTATTCACGGGCGGCCATATCCTGCTCGAAGGCGTGCCGGGTCTGGCCAAAACCCTGACCGTCAATACGCTGGCCAAAGTACTGGAACTGGATTTTCAGCGGATTCAGTTTACGCCCGATTTACTGCCCGCCGACTTGATTGGCACGATGATTTTCAACCAGAAAACCGCCGAGTTTGAGGTGAAGCAGGGGCCAATTTTCGCCAACCTGATTCTGGCCGACGAAGTGAACCGCTCGCCCGCCAAAGTACAGGCCGCCCTGCTCGAAGCTATGCAGGAAAAGCAGGTCACCATCGGCGAAGAAACGTTTGTTCTCGACCGGCCTTTTCTGGTACTGGCCACACAAAACCCGGTAGAGCAGGAAGGCACGTACCCGCTGCCTGAAGCGCAGGTGGACCGGTTTATGATGAAGGTCTTCGTGGATTATCTGAGCAAAGAGGAAGAACTGAAAGTGATGCGCCGGATGTCAGACATGAACTTCGACTATGAAGTGCAGCCGGTTTTGGGCAAGGAGGATTTAGTAGCTATCCGCAACGAAATCAACGGCATCACCATCTCCGACACCCTCGAACGCTACATCATCGAACTCGTTTTTGCCACCCGCAAACCGCTCGATGCCAACCTCCGCGACGAAGCCCGGTATATTCAGTTCGGCGTATCGCCCCGCGCCAGTATCAACCTGAACCTGGCCGCCAAAGCCCTCGCCTACTTCGACCGGCGCGATTACGTCCTGCCCGAAGACATCAAAGAAGTAGCCCCCGACGTGTTCAACCACCGCCTGATGCTCAACTACGAAGCCGAAGCCGACGGGGTAACGACCTTGCAGATCATTGACTCCATCCTCAGGAAAGTGGCCATTGGCCGGTGAACGGCAGCGGCATTCCGGTTGTTTTACAGGTATGAAACAATCAACCATTTTTCTGCTGATTGCCGGGTTGCTGGCTGGTGGCCTCTGGCTCTATGCTACGTTCTTCGGCACGCCCCGCCCACCCCATCAACGACCTGCCAGAGCTACCTCGCCCGACAACCGGCGCGTGGAGAAAACCGATGCGGAGTGGAAGGAACAACTATCTTCGGCGGAGTATCAGGTCATGCGGGCGAGCGGCACCGAGCGGTCCAACAGCAGCCCCCTAAACCAGGAACACGGTACGGGTACGTTTATCTGCGCCGGTTGTCATAATCCGCTCTTCCCCTCCGGAACCAAGTTTGAGTCCGGCACGGGCTGGCCGAGTTTTTACGCGCCTATCGTCAAAAACGCGGTTTACGAAGAGCGAGACGGGATGCGTACCGAAATCCGCTGCTCCGTTTGCGACGCCCACCTCGGCCACGTCTTCAGCGACGGCCCCGCCCCCACCGGCCTGCGCTACTGCATGAACGGCGTAGCAATGGATTTTACCCCCGTAACGAAGTAAACGTTCGGGGACAGAACCGGGCGGGTTGAGTTTGCCTTTCCGCCCCCGGTCTGTTACCTTGCAGTATGGAAAATTTCGTGGTCTCGGCCCGCAAGTATCGCCCCGCTACCTTCGACACCGTGGTGGGACAGGAGCATATTACTACCACGCTGAAGAATGCCATTAAAACCAGTCATTTAGCGTCGGCATTCCTGTTTTGTGGTCCGCGTGGGGTTGGCAAAACCACCTGCGCCCGCATCCTGGCCAAGACCATCAATTGCCAGAATATCCTGCCCGACGGGGAAGCCTGCGACCAGTGCGAGTCATGCGTGAGTTTTAACCAGAATGCGTCGTTCAACATCCACGAACTCGATGCGGCCTCTAACAACTCGGTCGAAGACATCCGTAATCTGATTGATCAGGTGCGCTACCCACCCCAGTCGGGAAAGTACAAGATTTATATTATTGACGAGGTGCACATGCTGTCGTCGGCGGCCTTCAATGCGTTTCTGAAGACGCTGGAAGAACCGCCGTCCTACGCCATATTTATTCTGGCCACGACCGAGAAGCATAAGATTCTGCCCACGATTCTGTCGCGCTGTCAGATCTTCGACTTCAACCGGATACAGCCGGGGCATATCGCAAAGCACCTCGCCGAGATTGCCGGAAAAGAAGGCATCACCGCCGAAACCGAAGCCCTCGACCTGATTGCCCAGAAAGCCGATGGTGGCCTGCGCGACGCGCTCAGCATGTTCGATCTGAACGTAACGTTTGCCGCCGACCGCATTATCCGGTACAAAGAAGTGCTGGACAACCTGCACATTCTCGATTACGATTATTATTTCAAACTGACCGATCTGCTACTGGCCGGTAACCTGCCGCAAACGCTGCTGACCGTCGATGAGATTCTGCGCAAGGGCTTCGACGGGCATCAGTTTGTGATAGGCTTGTGTCGACACTTCCGCGATTTACTGGTATGCAAAGACGCCACAACGGTACAGTTGCTACAGGTGACAGAAAATGTTCGGCGGCAGTACCTCGACCAGTCCACGCGCTCGCCAATGTCGTTTCTGCTGTCGGCGTTGAGCCTTGGCGGGCAGTGCGACATGAATTACAAAGCGGCCAAAGACCAGCGGCTGCATACTGAATTGTGGTTCATGAAACTGGCCAATCTGCGCAACGTACTGGACTGGAGCAGCCTGCCCGCGCAACCGGCCAACGCCATACCTCAGGTGGCACCCGTCCTCAACGATGAACCCATCGCCGAAAAAAAAAACAACGGTCCGACGCTCGGCAATCCAGCAGTCAGCCCTCCAGCCCCGTCTCAGCCTGAACTAATCCAAGCCCCGGCAGAGCAGCACCCCATCACGAGCGAACCCATAAACGGCTATCGGGCTACCACACCCGCGAACGGTACAAACGGTCATGTCGTGAACAGCCAGCCTGTGAATGGCTACGCTACGGCAGATATTGCGGTAGCCGAACGCCCGGCGAAGTCCGTCATTGCACCTCCCACCCGCTCAGCCACCAGCCGACTGCGTTCTACGGTACCCCTCACGACCAAGCCGCTACCAGCCCCCACCACCAACGATGCACCAGCCGCCATTATCCTGCCCGACAAACCGTTTGACTTTGATACGTTGACAGCGGTATGGGCCGGTTTTGCCAAACTCCGGCGACAGCAAAACGACTCCGCCACCGAGCAGATGATTATGAACCGCGACCTGATCCTCGACGGCACCACCATTCGGCTCACCCTCGACAACACGCTGCAAGTGGGCGTGCTGAACGACTTCAAACTTGAACTGGTGTCCTACCTGCGTAATGAGTTGCAGAACAGCCAGCTACAGCTCGAACACACGGTTAATTTGCAGGACGTGAAGAAGATGATTTACAGTCCGCAGGACAAGTTCAACTACTTAGCCGAGAAAAACCCCGCCCTCCACGACCTGCGCAAAGCGTTGAATCTGGAGGTGGATTATTGACTTGTGAGTGACGAACGGTACGCCATAGCGAACGATCTGCCTGCGCCAGCCCAGCCGTGTCGGAGAGAGTTGCCTTGTATCAGCGTGATTTAGGCAAACGTCTGCTACCCATGAAAGCAGATTTTTGGATTCTTTACGAGTAGCTGATTCCAGTCTTTTTTCGTGAAGCCGCCCTGGTTCAGATTGGGCATCAGACGGTTGAACAGGACAGTATAATCGCGGTTGATCGTACCGCCGTTGGGCTTGGCCGGGTCGTACCAGCCCGCATCGTGCGACACCAGCGTCCGGTGCAGGAGTTTATTTGCCTTCATCAGCAGGAGAGTTTCGGCGTAGGTGTCCACGTTCGTAGTATCCAGTCCATCTAAGCTGACCCAGGCCCCTTCCTGCACGGCGCGGGCGTAGTGCGCCAGGTCGCTACCCTGCGCATGCACCCAAACGAACGCATCGGGCCGGACACCTTCGGATTTTAGCACCTCGATTTGCTCGAACGCCGGCACGTAAGGCCCCGTATGAGAGCAGATGGTCAGGCCCGTACGCTGGTGCGTACGGGCAGCTGCCACCACAATTTTGCGGTGCAGGGGTGAGAGTGGCCCCGGATTGACGCTAATCTTGATAAACCCCGGTCGGATACCGGTACCGTCGATGCCTGTCCTGAACTCCGCTACCCAACGGTCGGCCAATTGGTCGGCGGTTTCGGTATGAGCATGGGGTGGCAGAAACTTGTTGTCAACAGCCCCGTAATAGCCAACGTTGGTCAGGATGTGGATGCCCGAACGCTCGGAAAGTTCTTTCAACAGCAGCGGGTCCTTGCCGAGGTAAGCCGGGGTACAGTCGAGCAGAGTCTGGCAGCCGAGTTTCTTCAATTCCTGTAGATATGGCAGCATTTTAGCCACTACCTCGCCCCGGTTCCAGCGATTGGGATTTATCTTGTCAGCACCAGCGAAATCGACCAGCAGATGCTCGTGAATGAGCGTCAGACCCATATCCGACGCGGGCAGCGGGCCGGTAACGGTATTGACGAACGGGCGTGGCAGTGCCAAGGTGGCTACAGAACCCGTCAGAAATGAGCGTCGTGAAAGCATAATATCAAGTCGGATTATTTTGGCAGAAAATGATAAATGTGAGTAACTTGATAGCTGAAACAAATGGTAGCGGGTGGCAAAGTTGCTCCTCACGCAGGTATGCATCTCAAACCAAAATTACGATGAATATTGGCGTTATTGGCGCGGGGATGATTGGTCATACAGTAGCTAAACTCTTCGTTGGGGCAGGCCATGTAATCGCCATCAGCAACTCGCGCGGACCAGCCACACTTGGCGAAGTCATCTCCGACCTCGGTCCCAACGCCCACGCAGCCACGGTCGATGAGGCCGCTCATTTCGGGGAGCTGCTGCTGCTGGCCGTACCCTGGCGCAAACCCGGAATGCCCCATTACAACAAAAACCTGACCGCAGAGGAAGTAAACTGATTGGCAGGTCAATGCTTCAAATCCAGGCAGCTTAGCATAACTTTACTTTTAAAACAGATTTTTTAGACTCTTAGAAGCTGTTTGAGCTAATCGCTTTGGCCGCAAAACTCGTCTTTAAGCCCTATTCTTTGTTACTTTCTTAGCCCGTAGCTACGGCTACGGCCCGCGAAAGTGCCTTCAATAAGGCTAAAATCCTTCGTTTTTCGACCGCTTCGGCGGTCCGATTGTTTTCTTTGTAGCTCTCATCGGTCAGTATCATGGCTCCGTCGGCTTCTACGTACAGGACTGGATTCACTACTGAATCAGCCACCGGATCACTAAGCTTGACTTTAGCCTTTTGGGCCCAATGGCAGCCACTCAATGGTGA
>JBBRUB010000297.1:0-5383 GCA_038248175.1 Cytophagales bacterium
CGACAAAATCACCAGCCGATTCTGCGTAACGGCACCCAGCACAGCACTGTGAAAGCGCGACGCCAGCAGCACCCGGCACGGTTGTATCTGAGCCAGCAGCGCGTTCAGATCATTGGCAAATACATAAACCTCCGAAGCTACGCCCCGCTGTTGCAGGAGCTGATGCAGTTGCTGCATAATAGGTTCGTCGCTTTCGCGCTGCCCTGACCGGATCACGAACAGGCGTACCCGAACAGATCCTTTCTCGATGGCGGAAAACGCCGTTAGTTCGTCAGCAACGGCGTTGATCAGGGCGTCGTCAGACATGGCTTTATCCTGCTGTGCCTGTAGCGACGTAAGCGACACACCCACGATGTTTTCTTTCGGTACGGTTTTGCCCG
This sequence comes from Cytophagales bacterium, assembly GCA_038248175.1. Lineage (GTDB taxonomy): Bacteria > Bacteroidota > Bacteroidia > Cytophagales > Spirosomataceae > Spirosoma. The sequence goes on from JBBRUB010000297.1 coordinate 381, forward strand.
GATCGTGCAGCAGCATGGCCAGGTCGGGGTGTGTCAGAGTAATACAGACTCCCAGCGAGGCCAGCATCCGCGCCGAACTGCCGTCGCGCACGGTAATCTCATCGCAGCGGCTGGCAAATTGCCGGGTCAGGAACCTGGTAACACCCCGGCGAATGGGACCAAACCCATTGCCAATGCAGTGCGTGCTGGCACCGCGCCGTTTGGCCCGCGCAAACAGGTAATTGATCCGGGCCAGGTACAGCCAGTGCCGCAGCAATCGGACTGGGTTGTAGTCGTCGTGGTAATGTGTACCGCCACAGAGTACCAGCGTATCGTTGGCACCGATGGAGCGGATAAAGTCGGTATAGCTGCCGTGAAACAATGTCCGGTTATAGCCCCAATTTACATCGACGCCGTTTTTGTACTTGATGGTCACGGCGCAGGTGTCGGGCAGGGTGCTGAGATAGCCGCCCAGCATGGCTTCGTCGCCCGTGTTGAACCCACCAAAATGGCCTAAGATGAAGAGTTTGCTCATGCTGTTGTTACGATTAGTTGATTGATATCTATGGGCGGGGAGGCCGAAAAAAATCTGGCTGGATTTCCAACCGCAATACTATTAGCCGGAATATCTTTCACGACGACGGTACCCGCACCAATTTTCACATTGTCGCCAACAGTGACTTCTCCAATGATGCACACATTGGCACCCATGTCAACGTTATTGCCCAAAACGGGGCAACCGCTATACGTACCGTCTTTATTCTGCTTGTTACCAATAGTGGTATTATGTCGTATCCGGCAATTTTTTCCAATAATGGTATTGTCATTAATTACCAGCGATTGGCCATGATGAAGAGCTAAGCCTTTGCCTATGGTTAGTTTATAAGGTATTTCGATACCAAGAATCCATTCAACGAAAACCCTGTAGAAAATCAGATAGGGAACCATTATCACCAGCAGCAAGGGATGCAGAGTTGCCATATGGGCAATACGAAACATGGTCAGTACAATTCTACCTTTGATGCTATTTCGTTTCCAGTCCTGAAATATGGATAGTGAAGCCATACGAATAGTGTACAGATGTTTAGTGATAGGATGTTAGAATTGAAAGGATAAGTATTTTTAAGATATCTTATGGCCAAAATCTATCTTTTATGGGGATAAATTATTATTGTTCTCTTTATTAATAATTAATTGTTCGCAGTTTTTTTTGTCAACTATCGGTACGTACTGGTTAAGATTATTACACAGAATCTTTATTAACAAAAATGATGTCATAGTAGCCTGTGTCATTTCTAAATAATTCTCAAAAAATGAGATAAAAATGAAGAACATAACGGCAGATATAATGATGATTATCGAAGTTTTTCCTTCTATGAAATTCATTTCAATAAATTGTTTGTAACGCTTTTTCAACAGTATAATCCTCCTGATTAGATAAATAACAATGCCTATTGAAAGAGCCATTCCTAACTCAACATATATAGACATTAATGAGAAAAAGGTTCTGCTTGCCGCGCCGTGGACAGTACTTTTATCCATTTTCATGGAATAGTAAATATCAAAAGCATAGTTTTTGAAGTATTCTGATTTTTCAATTGGGAAAAATGGGACACTTCTGTTCTCATCCAGTCCACCGAGATACGTTCCTGATGCAAGCAGACCTGCTCGACTGGAGAACTGTCCTGGGCCAGTGCCAAAAAAACTCACATCTGGATGATCCCTATTAAGATCAATTAACGCCCGTTTCATGGCTATCGTTTTAAAAGATTCGCCTGAAGAATAAAGATTAAAATAGTTTGAATACAAATAGACATTATTAGGATTCAAAAAATAAAATACAGTCAGTGTTGCAGCAATTGCCGGTATAAACAGGAACACGTATCGGATTGCCCGTTTAAGTTCTGCAATTAATAAAGCAACAAAAAGACCAAGAAAAAAGGAAATCAGTGCATGGTGTACACCCGCTAAAATGACTGTAATTGAGCCTAATGCTATAATCTTATAAAATCTCTTGTTCTTTCTCTGATCAGTTAATAGTACAAGCATCATAATCAAAATATTGATCACGAAATATGCATTACCAATACCGCGATCACCAGTCATATTAAACGAAAAGGGCATTATAGTTCCCTGTATAAAATCGCCCATATCAACTGTATATAGTCCAAATTTTATATAAGCAAGCAAGAATTGTAATAGACCGAGTATGCTTTGAAAAGCTATTGTAAAATAAAGAGCATTATATATTTTTCTCATATGCCAGGGCGAAACTCCCCGTTGAGAGAATGACCATGCCAGTAGAAAAGATCCATAAGTGAAAAGACTAAGTAGGCCGTTTGAAAAAATATAGTTACTTCTCAGTAAATAATTTAAACCTATAAAGAGAAATCCAAAAAAGAAAATTTTAGAGAAAGTAAATAAAATTTGGTAATTTCTATAAATAATAAAAGTGTATCCAATGATGATAATGGGAGAGGCATACGAGAGAACCTTTGATGGAAACCAGGTTAAAATCAAGGAAAGAATTACAGCCTCGTACATCATCTTGCTGTACATATCACTGACGGGTGAGTGTGATATGATTTCAGGCTTGATTTGAGATGGATTGATCACAGTAGCTTCCATATTTTTTGGTAGATAATCGAGAGGTTAAAATTCTGTCGTAAACCAGCGTGAACGGCATGTACTTCTACGTCAGACCAATTCGAGTGATGTTTTTTGGCGGTGGCGGGTTTCGAGCCGGTAAGAGCGAACGGAACTGAATAGATTAAACACGTTGACCACTACATACGACCCCAGTACCCCCGGCAGGCCAAACCGGTACACAAAATAGCTGCATAGCAGCGCCATGAATGCGTTGCCAAGGTTAATGCGAGTGACTAGTTCGGGCCGGTCTATGGAGCGGAAGAAGGCTTTGAAAACGTTGGCAATAATTTCGGGAATGATTCCCAGCAGCAGGGCGCAGAGCCACAGCGGTTTCAGATCATACTTGTCGTTATAGATGTAGTGTTCAATACTGCCCGACAGCCCCAGTATCACCAGCAGATACAGCACTGGAATCAATACGAATAGTCCCGACACCTGTTGGATCAGTTTATTCGGATTCGCTGACCGAATGAAGAAAGGCACCAGCAGGCTTACAATGGCAATATTGAGGTGCGTGATGGGCAGACCGATGTTTTGCAGGGCTTTAAAGTAGGCATTCAACTCGCTGGAGTAGAACAGTGGCAACAGAATGAAATAGATATTGCCGGGTACCCACGCCAGTATGCCCGATGAGACGCAGTGAAATGCGTATTTCTTTTGCCGTATTACCATGTCCCGAAACTGCAGCCATACCAGCGGGCGGTACAGCACAGTGCGGAACTGTTCGTTCGACAGAACAACGGGTAATACGCTCAGAATCGTGGCCCCGTTCAGCACCAGAAAGGCGTTGAACAGCGACTGCGGAATAACGTAGTTCAGCAGCAGTAGCCCCGCCGAAACCAGGATAAAATACAGGACGCTGATGTACAGTGACCGACCTACGGACAGGATAGACAGAAAGTGACGTTTGTAAAAATAAATGACGCAGGTCGTGAGCGTGTACGACGCATACACAAACAGGTAGGCATGGGCCAGCCAGCCTACCACCGTCAAACTCAGCGAGAGCAACAGCAGCGCGTTGGCAAAGCCCGCGTTAAGGGTGGTGTACTGCCTGGTGTCTCCGGGCCTATTTTTATAGTAGTTATAGGGCTCCAGTAACATAGCCCCGAATACTATGACCGTTAGCAGATATAGTGAGTACAGGCTACCAAATAACCCATAATCAGCGGGTGTCAGCAGCTTCACCAAAAACAGGTTGAGCAGGAAATTGCTGCCCGAAAACAGCACCTGATCCAATACCGCCGTTCCCCCTTTTTTTAGATACGCCTTCATCAGAATCTGCTTATAAATACCTCAACACGCTTTCTTGTCACCTTTTATCATACTCGTGGCGGTCCACCAGCAGATTTTGAGGTCGAGCCAGACGGACTGTTTCTGAATGTAAAGCCGGTCGAGCCGGACGCGGTGGGCCATGTCGATGAGCCGGGCGGTTTCGCCCCGGTGGCCGCGTACCTGTGCCAGGCCCGTAATGCCGGGTTTTACGGTGTAGCGGCTGGGGTAATGGGGCAGCGTATTCCAGTGCTGGGCGTCCAGCGCAATGGGATGCGGACGCGGACCAACCACACTCATGTCGCCCCGCAGAACGTTCAGCACCTGGGGCAGTTCGTCGAGGTTGGTTTTGCGCAGTAGTGCCCCAATGCGGGTAACGCGGCAGTCGTTTTTGGTGGCCTGTTTAAACTGGGCGTTTGGGTCGTAGCTCATAGTCCGGAACTTAAGGCACCGAAACAGCCGCCCATTGCGCCCGGTCCGCAACTGCACGAATAGCGCCGGCCCCGGCGAGGTAAGCCGGATAACTAAGCTCAGCAGGGGTACTAGCCAGACCATAACCAGCAGCACAACCAGCGTGGACACTGTCAGATCGAGCAGTCGCTTGCCCCAGATAATACGCCCGGCAATTTCTGAAACGCTGTCGGCCTGGTGGGTAACCGGTTCAGCATACGAGGTAGGTAGGCTCAACATGAAATAGACGATTTACGGTTGGTACTTTACAGTCGATTGCAGGTAGCCCGGACCGGGAGGACTGGGCTACACCCCTATGCTTTCAGGGCTTTTCTCGATTTGCGGTCTTCTTTCTCGTAGTAGCCGTAGTTGTAATAGTACGACTGGCCCTCGCCAACGGCGTTCAGCACCACATTGAGCCGGGGAAAGCGGTGTTCCTTGTACAGCACGTCGATCATTTTCAGGCACGTTTTGGGCGTGTGATCGTTACGCACCATGAACATGGTCGTATCGGCGTGGGCGGCAATAAGCTGGGCATCGGTAACGAGACCGACCGGGGGCGAATCGACAATGATGTAGTCGAACCGCTGGCGGAGTTCGGTAAACAAATCGGTAAGGCGGGGGCTGCTGAGCAGTTCTGACGGGTTGGGCGGCAG
>JBBRUB010000298.1:0-5368 GCA_038248175.1 Cytophagales bacterium
GCTTTTGATTCTGATAGGGGTGTTTGTTTTGCTCACCCTGCTTATTGTGCTGTTTCTGAACAACGCCCGCTTTTAGCGTCGAGACGGTTACTCGACAATCAACTTTATCTTTCTGCTCTTGGTCCGGCTTTGCAGCCACTTCTGAATCCGGTACTTCTCGGCCTTTGAGTGTCGGCGGGTAAACTTGGCATAGACCAGCAGGACCGTATCGGGTTTGGCATTGTTGCCGGTCATAATCAGCGAGGGCGAGGCCGTGAACGTCTGCACATCGGGCATGAGCGTTTTGAGTTCGTTGCGCAGGTCGGCCACGGGCAGCCGCGAGGTCTGGGTCAGTTCAATATAGCGGGTAAGAGAGTCGATAGTCCGGTCTTTGCGGGCAATACTGGCCTGACTGTATTTGATAACCTGGTCGGTAACCGTGCTTTTGATGGCGTCAACATCCACTTCCGCATCTTTAAAATTACCCTGTTTAACGAAGAGTTTAGTGTCACCCAGGCCGTAGGCAGTCATCCGGGATTTCAGCAGGTTAATAGAGTCCTGCGGCATGGGTTCGCCCACGAGCGTCAGCGTTAGCGTATTCTGCGCCCGGCTAAAGCTGGCGTTGTAGTTGATGACCTGCCGGTAGGCAAAATTGGTTTCGTTGGTCACGAATTCTTTGGCTTTCTGCTCAAAAATGGTCTTCCGCACAATCTGATAGCCGAGGTAACTGCTGGGAACCACCACCAGAAAAACGGCAATCCAGATTGTATGGCGCACCCGCCGTTCAATTTCGGGCGTTGGATATTCTTTCTGATGGTAGCCCAGGAACCGGACAATGATGAGCGTGGCCAGGCTGATGCAAACGCTGTTGATGATAAACAGGTAAAAAGCACCGGCAAAGTAATACAGGTTGCCCGACGCCAGGCCGTAGCCCGCCGTGCAGAGGGGTGGCATGAGTGCCGTAGCAATGGCCACACCCGGAATAACATTCGTAATTTTGTCGCGGCTCGAACCGGCCACAATACCCGCCAGCCCGCCAAAGAACGCAATGAAGGCATCCCAGACCGAGGGCGAGGTACGGGCCAGCAACTCAGACTGGGCAATGTGCAGCGGGCTGACAAAGAAATACGCCGTTGAGGTAAGCAGGCTAATGAATACCGCCAGGCCGAGGTTGCTCAATGCCCGTTTAATCATGGACAGGTCGTTGATGCCCACGCCCATGCCGATGCCCATGATCGGTCCCATGAGGGGCGAGATAAGCATGGCCCCGATAACCACCGCCGTTGAGTTGACGTTTAGACCGATGGAGGCAATGAAAATGGCGAAGATGAGGGTCCAGAGGTTAATACCTTTGAACTTGATGCCCCGGTCGATGGACTCGATCACCCCGGCCTCGTCGTCTTTGTCTTCGGCTAAACTGAACCGCTCCTGCAAAAACTCGCCGAAGCGGGCTACGGGGTCAGGGCGTTTGGCAGGCGGCTGTTTGGACTCATCGGCAATCATAGACAATCAAAAAAGCGGCTGCTGAACCGCTGATGTGTTTTTTAACGAAAATTAAGGCATTCTTGTGTAATTAACTGCTTTCGATGGACCTATTTACGCTTATTACCCTGCTCATTGTGGGGGCGGCTGTCTTTGCCTACATCAACACCCGCCTGCTCAAATTGCCCGATGCTATCGGGATTATGGTACTCTCTGTAGCCTTTTCGCTTGTTTTGATCGGTCTCAACCAGATTCGCCCGGAGTGGTTCGAGACGGTCCGCAATGCCATTACGACCATCGACTTTGGCCGGGTGCTGTTCGATGTCATGCTTAGCTTTCTGCTTTTTGCGGGTGCTTTTCATACCGATACGGAACTGCTCAGACTGGAACGCCGGTCCATTATGCTGTTTGCTTTTGTGGGCGTTTTGATCAGTACGTTTCTGGTCGGTACGGGGCTATACTACATTGCTGGTCTGTTTGGGTTTGTGCTCCCTTACATACTTTGTCTGCTGTTTGGCGCCTTGATTTCGCCCACCGATCCCATTGCCGTGCTGGGTATTCTGGCCAAGTTCAAACTGCCCGAAAGTGTTAAGCTCAACATCGTGGGCGAGTCGCTCTTTAACGATGGCGTTGGCGTGGTGCTGTTTGCGTCGATCTACCGGCTGGTCGTTAACGGGGTTGAGTCATTCGATGCCATCGATATTGGTCTGTTGTTTCTGGAAGAAGCCGGGGGCGGCCTTTTGTATGGCCTGGCGCTGGGCTACCTCATGTTCTGGCTGTTACGCTCCATCAATCACTACCAAACTGAAGTAATCGTCACCGTTGCGGGCGTGATGGGCGGCTACCTGCTGGCGCAGAAACTGCACGTATCGGGTCCATTGGCTATGGTGGTGGCGGGGCTGTTTGTAGGCGACCGTACCCGGCTGAATGAGGCCATGAGCCATACGACCGAAGAGTACGTCGATAAGTTCTGGGAGCTTGTAGACAGTATCCTGAACTCGCTGCTGTTTGTTCTGATCGGGTTCGAGCTGCTCATCATTGACCTCCAGTCGAGTTATCTGCTCATCTGCATCGCGTCGGTCGTGTTGGTACTGGCGTCTCGTTTTGTGGCCATTTGGGTTCCCTTTCGGTTGGCCCGTCGCTGGATTGGTCTCGACAAAAAAGCTCCGTTCATGCTCACCTGGGGCGGGTTGCGGGGTGGCCTTTCCATTGCGATGGCCCTGTCAATTCCGAACACCATGCCCCACAAAGATTTACTCGTGACTATCACTTACGCTGTTGTGCTGTTCTCCGTCATTGGCCAGGGCCTCACCATGGAGCGGCTCATCCGGCGACTCTACCCGGAAGAAGAGTGAAGAACGGGCTGACGCAAAATTACCTGCGCCAGCCCGTTCCTCACTCTTCACTCCTTTTGATTCACTTGTTTCGCTTCGCGGATGAAGCCTTCTTTGAGGTGTTCGTAAAACGAAACCGGATCGATCAGCGATGCCGCGCCCTGCGCCATGAGGGCGCCCAGCAGCAACTGAAAAATGGCCGAATGGCGGTCTGTCATTTCCAGTACCAGAATGGCCGCCGTGAAAGGCGAACGTACCACACCGGTCAGAAAGCCAACCATGCTGACTAAGATAATCAGGTTGGTATCTTCGGGTCGGATGCGGGCCAGGCGGCAGAGTGCGTCACCCAGAATGGCTCCCGCGCTCAGCGACGTAGCAAACACTCCCCCGGCGGCACCACTGCTGTAACTCAGGGCCATTCCCAGAAACCGCACCGGAAACAGATACCAGGCCGTTAGATTGTCGTTCTGAAACAGCAGCCGGTTAATGATGGGCTTACCCGTACCCATAGCGTCAGTACCGACCCAGAAGATAAGTCCGGCCAGAGCCAGCCCGCATACCGCCACCCAGCCAGCCTGCTCAACGGGCGTATCGAACCGACGGCGGTACATATTGAGCCAGAGCAGCAGCCGGGCAAACAACGCGCCTGCCAGCCCACTAATTAAAGCCGCCAGCACCACCACGCCCAGAAACCAGCCCGCCGAGGGCTTTACCTTCGGAAAGCCGAGGTATAGATAGGGGCCCAGAATGGCCTGCGCGGTCATACCGGCAATAATAACCGCCGTAAACACCGCCGTTCTGAAGCGGGTCAGGTGCGTTTGGGTCAACTCCTCCACCACAAAGACAATACCACCCAGCGGGGTGTTAAACGCAGCTGCCAGACCAGCCGCCCCGCCCGTGACGAGCGCGATCTGCCGCGACAGCTGCGGCCAGCCCGCCGGTTGCAGCCGGTTAATGGCCCGGAAAATTGCCGCCGACACCTGAATGGTTGGCCCCTCGCGCCCAATGACGCCACCGCCTACCAGTAATACCAGACTGCTTAGCACCTTCACAATAGCCACCCGGATACTGAGCAGATAGGCTGTGTAGCCGTGCGTTGTGGGGTGTGACAAGTCAATACCCGCCATGACCTGCGGAATACCGCTGCCCCGCGCGGCAGGAGCCAGTTTGCTCACCAGCAACCACGCCAGCAGAAACGCGCCAGGGGTAATGACAAATGCCAGCCAGCGGTTGGTATCGAGCCACTCAAAGCTGATTTCTTCGGCCAGCGTAAACAACTGCTCGTAGCCTACCGCCACGATGCCCGTCAGGACTGACGCTACCCAGAAGGGCAAACTCTGGAGAATGGTACGCCGGACGCGCTCGGTGTATATGGGCTGAATAACTCGGCGGTCAAGCCAGGAAAGAACGCGGGCGTAGCGGGAGGGAAAAACGGCCATGTAGTGAGTACGTGCAGCAATGAGGGCTATATGAGTAACGTCAAAAGCAGGTATCTGATTAGTGAACAGTCTGATTCTAAGCAGATTTTAAGTTTTTCCTAAGTGGTGAGCAGCGTACCATCCGACGACTCAATGCCGACATGGCCAGCCTGACCCGCGCCTGCGATAGCCTGACCAATCAGATGGATGCCGTGGTGCTGAAGATTGACCGGCTCACCGTGATGGTTAACGGAGCCAGCGAGTCGATTCCGGTACATGCCAGTAAAGCCGTGAACTTTGGCCAGAATCCACAGCGTATTTCGTTTACGATTTCGCCCGATACAAAAGTAAAACCGGGCGTTTACCGGGCGTCGGTCTATACCAAGGACCGCTACCTCGGAGCCACCGAGTTTAAACTCCGCGACAGCTTCTGGTTCTTCTGAGAATTGGATGCAACGGCCTACAAAACGGGCAGGAAACCAATGCGTTTCCTGCCCGTTATTTGTGTAGCGTATGTATCCGGCATCCGTGAAATCCGACCAATTGCCTAATTTTCGGCGTAAACACCCAGTCTGACATGACCAATTCCGACATCATCGAACTGCTCGAGCAAACCGCGCGGCTCATGGAACTCCACGAATACGACACCTTCAAGACCCGCGCCTTCTCCTCGGCAGCCTTTACCCTCGACAAAACCACCGGTAATCTCGCCACGCTCACTGCCGATGAACTGACCAAACTGCCCGCCATCGGCAAGTCCGTGGCCCATAAAATCCGCGAGATTGTGGACACCGGTCGCCTGACGGACCTGGATGAACTGCTGGCCAAAACGCCCGCCGGAGTGCTGGATATGTTCCGCATAAAGGGGCTGGGCGTGAAAAAAGTAGGTACGCTCTGGCGTAAACTCGGCGTAGAAACCCTCGCCGACCTGCAACAGGCCTGCGACGAAGGGCGTGTGGCCAGTATCAAAGGTTTCGGCAAGGCCACGCAGGATAAGATTCTGGCGTCGCTGGAGTTTTTGCAGGAGCAGAAGGGCAAGGTACGTATGAACAAAGCCGATACGCTGGCCAACCTCCTGCACGGGCAACTCGCGGCCTACTTCAATCGGGTGGAAATCAGCGGGCAGGTACGCCGACGCGCCACCGAAGTTGATAC